>PMNN01000222.1 GCA_003161815.1 Methanobacterium sp.
AGTTCTTTTTTAGTGAGAAAATTATTTTTTTCATATTTATAAATAATCCATTTATTTTTTAATTAATGAATTTCAATAATTTTAATAATAATCTATTTCGTAACAGTTTTAGTATAATAATCTTTCAAGTTATAATCGTATGCCTTTTAACAGTCTAATTTAAAATAGAATGTAGAATCCCGAATATAGTTTCAAATAGATTACTTTAAATTACTTAATCATAAATAATGAACTAGGAAATTATTGGTGATAAATTGAGAAAAGATAGTCCTCCTAAATTGGATAAGTCTGATCCTAATAATTCAAAGTTTAATCTTGATAATTTAAAAGATAAAGCCAGTATAATTAAGGATAAAAATAGTCGTATTATAAGTGAGAATGATTCTCGTCCTCCTAAATTAGGTAAATCTGATGAATTTAAGGGACAATTGGATAAGACTAGTGTAATTAAGGATAGTAATAATAATATAGAGGATTCTCGCCATCATAAATTAGGTAAATCTGACGATTTGAAGGATAAAAACTTTATTGTTAATAATAGGATCACTATAGGTGTAATCGGTTTAATTATTATAATAATCGCAGCAGCTCTTATAACTGGAATTGGTAGCCATAAAACCATCATTCCTAACAAAACTAATAACACAACCAACCCAGCGACGGTTAATCAGAATCATTTTGATAATGGAATAATATCCTTTGATTATCCCCTTGACTGGAAAGTATTAAATCAGCAGGCACAACCGCCCTTAATTGTGACTGTACAGAAGGATCCGAATAATAGTTTTTCTGTTTTTAATGAAGTTCTTGGAAATACCAGTTTCGCAGAGCTTATTATTCAGTGGAGGCAATCCATACTCCAGAATGGTCAGATTACCTATGAAGGTAACTTCACTATGGATGGAGTTAATGGTTACGACATTGAAGCAACCTATAATAACACTACCACTAGTAACAACACTATTTATAATACTCGTGGAATAGCTATCGACAAAAATCAAACAGCTTACTTCATCATATTCACATTTAACACCACATCATTGAATTATAAAGACCAAATGGATCAGGTAATCAACAGCTTCCATGTGAAATAAATCTTCTCTCAATGATAAATATGGAAATTAAATCTATTTCAAATACTTTTAATATTCTAAAGAATTTTATTAATTTTAATTTAATAATAAGGGGAATAAAGAAAAATGATTTGGAATGAAGAAGCTGAATGCATGTCACAAGAAGATAAAGAGATTTTACAACTTCTAAGACTGCGCAGTGTTGCAAAAAGAGCTTACAATAATGTACCATATTATAAAAAGCTTTTTGATGAAGNNGCTTATCCCTTTGGAATGTTTGCAGTTCCACCTAAAAAAATCGTGGAAGTGCACACCTCCTCTGGAACCACAGGTAAACCTACAGTCTCAGGATACACCAAGAAGGACCTGGAAATCTGGTCAGAAGCAATGGCTCGAGGGCTCACCATGTTTGGAGCGACAGAGGATGATATTATCCAGAATACTCATGGTTACGGTCTCTTCACCGGAGGTTTCGGAGTACATTACGGAGCCCAGAAAATAGGATCCACAGTGATTCCCATCTCCACGGGCCAAACTAAAAGACAAATTGAGATTATGAGGGATTTCGGAACCAGTATCATGATATTCACACCATCCTATGGATTATACCTGGCAGAAGTAGCAGAAGAGGAGGGTTTAAGCGGAAAAGATATGAATTTAAAATCCATAGGCTTCGGTGCAGAAATGTGGACTGTTGAAATGCGNNCAGGATGGATTACACGTTATGGAAGATCATTTCTACCCGGAAATTATTGACTCGGAAACTCTTGAAACCTTACCTGAAGGAGAAATAGGTGAATTAGTTTTAACTACTCTCACCCGGGAGGGCATGCCTATAATACGCTTCAGAACAAAGGATATCACCACCCTCCATAGAAGTGAATGTGAATGTGGCCGGACTTTAATTAAAATGGATCGTATCACGGGAAGAACTGATGATATGCTTAAAATTAGGGNNCCCATCACCTAGATGAACTAGAGATACAAGTGGAAGCATCCTCTGATCTCTTCTCTGATGAAATTAAAGAATTAGTAGCGATTAAGAAGAAAATTGAAAATTACATACATAATGAAACTGGCTTAAGGGTTAACGTAACTCTGGTGGAGCCTAAAACATTACCTAGAAGTGAAGGAAAAGCAGTAAGAGTTATAGATAAAAGAAAGATTTGATAAATTAAAATAGGAGGAATTTTGGAATTGAAAATAAAACAATTATCCATATTCCTAGAAAATAGGAAAGGTAGGATGAAGAAAGCTCTTGACGTGCTAGAAAAAGGAAATGTTAATATACGCGCTCTTTCCATCGCTGACACATCAGATTTTGGAATTTTAAGGTTAATAGTCCCTGAACCAGTTCGAACTAAGGAATTATTAGAGGAAAACAGTTTCATAGTTAAAATAGGAGAAGTTATAGCTGTTAGAATGCNNGTCTTATTACACCCAGAAAACATTGATGGAGGAATAAAAGCTTTAATAGATGGTGGAGAAGAAATTATTTCAGCTGAAGAAATTTATCAATTGTAAAATAAAAAATCCAGACTCAAAAATTTAAAACTTTAATACGTAAAAAACTGAAAANNCCATTAACAAAGTGACGTGCTCTTTAATATGAAGATCTTTAAGTAATTTCAGTATTATGTCACCGGTTTTGGAATCTAAGGCTCCAGTGGGTTCATCAGCAAGGATAATGGATGGATGATTCACTAAAGCTCTGGCTATGGCTACTCTTTGTCTTTCACCGCCTGAAAGTTTCGTCGGATTTTGATCAACTTTATCTGCTAAATCCACTGCTTTCAGGAGTTCTAAAGCTCTCTCTTGCATTTCTTTGCTGGAGAGTTTCGTTTCATACATGGGGATTTCAACATTCTCCCGAACACTGAGGTTGGGTATTAAGTTGTGC
>PMNN01000081.1 GCA_003161815.1 Methanobacterium sp.
ATACAAAAAAATGTATATAAAATTATAAATTTAAAAGTAATACTTTTTAGATCTACGCGTCAATCACAGCTGCTACCTGGACCGCATAGATCCCGAGCTCCAACTTCATCATGAAGCTTTAAGGAAAATGCTTATTTTTATTAAATAAGGGATAATATTCTATAATCGGAATTCTTTAAAATAAGTGTACTGTAAACCCTGAATAATACTTTTTAAAAACATCTCCTCCCAGGGAGGAGGGGATTTTGATCCACCTTTTTCTAAAAGGCGGTTAGGGTAATTTTTCAAACCTTTCATCACGGTCTATTTGACGCTGCATGGCTGCTAATTGTTTCTTCATAGCTTCAAATTCGGCTTTATCATCAGTGGTGAGTTCATTTACTTTAAGCTTTTCTTTTATCACAAGGTATGGTAAAACTCGTAGATATTCCTGTTTTAATGCTGATGAATCTTCTTTAAAATATGCTGCTTTATTTGGATCTATTTTATGGCCTAAAAACCACTCTGCAAATATTTCAGGTACACGATTTTTTATTAAAGTTGTACCGAAAAATCTTCTAAGTTGATGGCTGGTAAAGAAACGATGTTTACCACTCCACCCAAAACCCGATCTATCATTTATAAATGAAAATTGAGATTCAAATGCAGAGTCGCTAATCTTGTTTCTTCGTTGGCTTAAAAATAGTGGTTCATCTGGTTTAATGTTTCTCCGACATTTTTGTAGGTATTCAATAATAGTTCTTGTACTCTCCGGACTGTTAAAACAGATCATAGGGTTAAGGTTCTTTTTTCTGTGAATGTTCCATGTGCCTATTAAATCGTTATCATTATGGTTTAATATTGTGTTAATTTCCCCTATATTGCCCTTATAATCTAAAGCATTGATGAAGTCTTGTACCTGAAGCTCCTGAATTTCCCCACGTCCCATACCACTTGAAGACATTAATAATATTATGGATTGATATTTTATACTACAATTTTTCAGCGCTAATCTTATATCATCTTGATTGGGAATTTTTGATTTATTTTCATATGTTTTAGAATCCTGATTTTTTAATATTAATTGGGGTAATTGTATTTCAAAGTGACGATAAAAAAATTTCACAATAGTTAAAGTATTTTTTAAGTAGTTGAAACTGTAATTTTTCATGTGGTCCTGGAAGTCCAGTAAATATTGATTTATTCGTCGGTCACTCATCCACGGCTGGTTAATTTGGTCTTCCCTTGCTTCTTGTATTAACTGAGTTGGTGTTTTATCTAAAAAAAGACAGTATTTATTTATATTCTCATAATAGGTTTGAATGGTGGTTTTGCGAATGTTTCGACTTCTAACCCACTGCTTAAAATATTGGTCATTGGAGATGTCCATCAAAAATATTGTTTAGTTGGAATGATATATTATGATTAGTGTTATGATTTTATGAGAAAAAGAGAAGATACTAACTATCCCATATTAGTTAAAGGAATTGGTACTAACCCTTACATAGGCATGGGAAAAGTTAAAAAAGTAGAAACAGAGGATGATCTCCTTAAATTGAAAGGGGGAGAAATAGTAGTGGTTTCTAAGGCTTCCCGTGATATGCTATCCCATCTGCAGAAAGCTGGTGGAGTGGTAACTGATTATGGAGGCATCACCAGCCATGTAGCTATAGTTCTCCGGGAATTCGGGGTACCCTGTGTAGTTGGAACCGGTACAGCAACTCATATTCTTAATGATGGTGAACTTGTAACTGTTGATGGTAATACTGGTAATATTTATGAAGGATTCATGGAACTCGAGGAGAAAAAAGAGATTCATGAAGTTTATAATCCCTCAATTAATGTAAAAGTTAATATTAATGTCCCAGAGATAGCAGAGAAAGTTGCTCCCTACGCTGATGGTGTAGGCTCAGTTAGAATTGAGAACATTATTATTCGCACGGGTAAACATCCCCAAATACTTTTAGAGGAGGATATGTTAACGCCGGTGATAACTGATGGAGTGCGTAAGATTGTAGATGCATTTTATCCTAAACCCGTGTATTTCAGAACTTTTGATATACCCACTGATGAGTTGAAACGTTTAAAAGGTGGTGAGAGGGAACCTGATGAACGTAATCCTCTCTTAGGTTTACGGGCTATACATAAGGATCTCCGAAATCCTGAAATTCTAGAAGCACAATTTAAAGCAGTGCAAAACCTGTTAAATGAAGGTTATAATAATTTAATGTTGAAAATACCTTTTGTAAGGGATATATCTGAATATAAAGCTTCGAAAAAAGTTATGATGAATATTGGTCTTAAACCTCATAAGGATGTTCTGTTGGGTGTTTCAGTGGAGACTCCCGCAGTGGTTCTTACTTTCGATGAATTCCTGGATGAGGGAATGGATTTTGTAACCATTGGGATGAGTGATTTAACTATGTGTACATTAGCTGTGGATCGTCGCGGAGTGAATGTGGCGAAGCATTTCCAGTTAATGCATCCTGCAGTGAAGCGTATGGTGAAAATGATTATAGATAAATGCAACCAAGCTGGGATTGAAAGTTGTATTACAGGTTACGCTGGTTCTGATCCTCGGATTGTAAAGCAGTTAGTTCATTGGGATATTAATTCTATTTCCACTAATCCTGATCAGATTCTTAGAATGCGGAAGATAGTGGATAATGCTGAAAATGAAGTATTATTACAGGGTTTTAAATCTTTTAATTAAAAAAAAATTTTTATTTTTCTTGATATATTAGTGCTTCTTCAAATTTTATTTTACCCTTATATAGAGCAGAACCTATAACTACTCCATAAACATCCGTAGCTGCTAATTCTTCTAAATCCTTAATTGATGATACGCCACCAGAATATATGACGGGTATATTAACTGTATTTAGAAGTTCTAAGAGTGGATTTAATTCGAATCCCCCTAAAAGACCCTCTACATCAACNNATCAACATTAGTGAAGAGTATACATCCAGCACCTTTCTCCTCCATTAAACCACCTAATTGGGAGGCTCTTTTACTTGTTTTTTCCGTCCAACCCTTAATTACGACCCTGGAATCTTTACTATCTAAAGCTACAATGATTCTATCGGAATTAAATTCATCTGAGAGTTCTTTTACAATCGTGGGATTCTCAATTGCCAGTGTACCTAGGATTATTCGATCAACACCCATCTGAAGCAGTGCCTTTGCATCATTCTTGTTTCTTATTCCACCACCCATNNACACATTTACCATTTTTTATATCTACAGCGGGAATTACCATCATAGATTTTTTGGAAATCAAATTTTTGTCACTCATAATAATAATACTGTCCATAAATTTTAACTAATTTTTATTTATCTTTTTCAGATTCAAATAAACTTATTGAACTATCTAAACCATCCTTACTTGATTCTATAATATCTATTGCGGATTGCAATTTATCATCTTTATATTTCTGATCAACTTTTAAACGATGTAGAATGAATCCNNAGCTGGCTATGATTAATAATAATTTTTGGTCATTACTTCTATCCTTAAATGATGAATAAGCTGCGATAGATAATGAGGATCCTGCTAAACTTAAAACTAGGAATTCTGGTATTAAAGCATTAATATCCATTTAATTTTAGCCACCATTTTTTAATTATAGATAACATTCTTGTTTCAATACTTCTTCTTTCGTTAAGGGACGGGCGTATTTAAGCATTTTATTAAAAGCTTGATTATAGATTTTTATTAATTCTGGTTGAGCCTTCTTTATTCCTACAGATCCACGGCTATTGTTATGTCTATGGGGTTTTTCGATGTACAAATGAGTTTCATTAAAAATCATGAAATGTTTTGGAGGTCTTTTTGGTAAGATTAAATATTTAACGCTGTTATATTTATCGAGAAGAGTATATATTTCCATCATATCCTCACAGAAAACTTTAGGACCACCTATGATAATTATTGAATCAAATTCATGATTTGCTGCGTGTTTAACTATCTCTTGTGTACCTTTACTGAATTCTCCAACGATTACTTTGAGTTCTAATTCCCTGAGTTTTCCTTTAATTTTTAGATTTTTTAATCCTTCAATCAGATTAAATCTCCATACTCTTCTTTTATATCGTTCTGCACGGTGAAAAAGAACTATTTCTTTCCCATACTCATCATCATAATGAGGATTATGTCTATAAATTAATTTCATCATGATGATAACTATTACCGTTGATAAACTCATTAATATTAAAACTAGTACATAATCAAATTGCATATTAATTATCATTTTTTTTAACTCAAAACAGTCATTATAAAATATTCCATTTTTTTGGGATAATATACGATTCAAAAACTCTTATTTTATGGGCTTTCTGTGTTCTTTTTTACACTTGAAGTGTATGNNAATAATCGACCTCAAAAAAATTGTTTATTAATTAAATTCAGAAAGAAAATGAAAAAAATTAGATTTTTTAGAGCTGTACGATAACTAAAATTAATTTGAATTAAAAAAAAAGTAAGGAAATAAATTTAATAAATCGATTTGTGATGTCTTATTTTATCTCTTTTAATAGTTCGGCGAGACGATCGTGGGATTCGGTAGCTCCCTTTTCCATACCGGAATTGAGCATCCCGTCACGATCCTCAATTGACTGGAATACAGATGTCTGAGTCGCCTCTGTCCTGCCGTCGTGCTCATCAAAGATCGTCGTTTGAAGCGACACATGACCCGGCATACCTTCAAATTCAAATGTGTGAACTTCANNCCATGGAACACGTAATCATCACCCTCGGGTCCGCGTTGGATGAATCGCCAAATACCTCCCCTTCTCAAGTCCAACTGGTCAACAATAGTAGCAAGCATTTTCGGACCCCACCACCGGGGTATAAGATCCGGATCAGTCATAGCCTTCCACACGAGCTCACGAGGCGCGTCAAAAATGTGCCTGATGATGATCACTTGTTTTCCAGGTTCAGCTGTAATATTAATTTTCGCCATAAAATGAGACCTCTGTT
>PMNN01000163.1:0-3025 GCA_003161815.1 Methanobacterium sp.
CTTTAAATATGAATGAATGTTAGTTTTCAAAAATAAAAATTCCAAGGTTTTTTGTAATAATCTTAGGAATTAAATTTTGTATACAAAAAAATTTAGATGTAGATAAATATTTAGGATGTGTAAAGATCCATGAATGAAAAACTCTTAAACCAAGCATATGATCTTAGGAGTAGAGGATTCACTACCGGAGAAATTGCAGATGAATTAAATGTTTCTAAGGATACAGCAAGATGGCTTGTTCTACAAGGGACAGGTAAATTGAAGGGAGAGAAACAAGAAAAAGCTCCTCTAGACTTTGCCATTAACTGGAAAAGTTTAGGTGGGAGTTCCGTCAGGATGAAATATGTCTCAGCAGCCCTTGTTGACATGGCCCTGGAATATGGTGAACCTGAAGTTATAGTGGGAATCACTGTTAGTGGAATACCCTTCGCTACTATGATGGCGGATATTATAGGGGCAGATATCTCTGTCTTCCATCCCATAAAACATCGTAAGGAAGAGGGTGCTCAGGGAGCTGTAAGCGGCAACTTCGCAGCGGTGAGTAATCGTCGAGTAGTTATTGTTGATGATGTTATAACTAGTGGCAGGACAATCAACGAAGCCATCAAGGTTTTCAGAGAATTAGGTGCTGATCCATTAGCTGCAGTGGTTTTAATCGATAAAAAAGGGATAAATGAATTGGATGGAGTTCCAGTGCAATCTCTTATACAGGTTAGTAGGTTAGGATAATCTTAAAATAAATTTTAGTTATTAAAAATAATTATTTTTTTTTAAAATAGATTCAGAGATGTTAAACTCATTACATATGATACCTTAAAATAGCTGCAATTCCTCCAAAAGCCCGTAATAACTGTATACCTTCCTCAGTTTCAGTGGATATAATCTCAATTTCAGATCCTACTTCTTCAACCATATCTAGAAAATCATCAATTAAATCTCTACCCTCTTCTGTTTTAATCTTCTCACCACAGGTAGGACAAGATATTTCCTCTGATTCATTTTCTTTTTCAATGGTTTTTTCAGTCTTACCCTGACATGATGGACAATGATAAATTAATCTCTTTTTTTTAAGATCTTCTGAAAGTAGTAGAATTTCTACTGCACCCATTTGGAGGTTTTGTCTGACCTCTGCTTCTCCATAAGAGGCTAAACCATCTTCATCCACCAACTCATGTAAAAATCTCTGCATCAACTTTTTCTCGCGCATGACATCGATTTCGGTCAATACATCCATAGATTTATCCATAACCTCTCGAATTCCGAATTCTCCAGTATAGGAAGTATCCACAGTTGTTATAATTTTCTGTTTTATTTCATGGTGGAGGTAATCGCCCTCCACGAATTCTTCCTTGGTATGGCCAGGCCCACCAACAATAATTCCTTTAAGATCTGGAACGGTTAAGTAAGCATCATTCATATGGTTACCTATCCTTTTTTTAAATTCATGTGCGGCTAAATCTATCAAACGGTCGAATCTCCTCTGGGATTGTCCACCAGCCTTATGCTTACCTGGCACACCACTAGTAAGGTGCTTGATAATGTCAATTCTTTTTCCTCTAAGTATGGCTAGGGTGGCTTCTTTACGGTCTATGACTGCTAAACCGTAAACATCCTTCTCCGCTAGTATTTCTTTGAGTGGTTCCAAGTAGAATTCAGAATTACAATGGTAGATGTAAGTTTGCACAGTTTCCGGAGGTTCAAAAACGTGGGTCTCCATTTTCTCGGTTCCAGGTCCGCCTCGTGGTATCATTCCCACGAATAACACTAAACCTTTCTCTGGTGGTTTGGGAAATAGCTTCATTCTCTGCATTATAACTTCAATAGCAGATTGCACGTTTTTTTTAGTCTGCTTACTCTTTATATTTGCACTTTGGCTTAATTCTTCCCGCATATGCTTTACTACATCGCTGATCTGCCGATCTGGTGGTATATAAACGGATACTAGTTCGGTTCCCCGCCCTTTTTTTTGTGAAAGTTCTTCTAGAGTTCTTTTAACCTCGTAAAGATCTTTTGATGATACTTCTGACAATGATAATCACTCCTTATTTGATTAAATAAATATTGCCTAAATCCATTTAATTATTAAAATGCATTTAAATAAAAATGAATTAGTTACTTTGTGTTAGTACAAATTTTTTATCGATATTAAATTAACATGATTTTACTTTAATAATCAATTAAATGAATTTCATTTACTCAAATCTTAATAAATCAAATCACCTATTAATATTAAGTTTGTATATGATTTAAAATTTAATCCCAAAATACCCTCAAAAAAAAATCTATATGGATAAGTTAAACATGATGCTCATTTTATTAAATTAATAACTTCATATTAATATGAATAATAGGATCTAAAGAGAATATATCTAATTTATATTATATTAAATTTACATTATTTTTTATGGTGATTATATGAAAGTAGTGGTTACTATTGGTGGCTCCATAATAATCCAGAAACATGATTATCAGAAATTCAAAGATTATGCTGATGTATTAACAGAGATGAAGGCTGAAAATGAACTCTTTGTAGTGGTTGGGGGTGGAAAGCCAGCTAGAGATTACATTGGCATAGCTAGAGAGCTGGAAGCTTCTGAAGCTCTTTGTGATGATATTGGAATTGATGTAACTCGTCTGAACGCTCGATTGTTAATCACAGCCTTGGGTAATGTAGCTTATCCTGTGGTACCACACAATTTTGCACAAGCTTTAGAATACTCTCAATCAGGTAAATTAGTGGTCATGGGGGGTACAGAACCCGCTCACAGTACTGATGCAGTTGGAAGTATACTTGCAGAGTTCATAGGGGCGGACCTACTGATAAATGCCACTTCAGTTAATGGTCTATATGATAAGGATCCTGAGAAACATGATGATGCTAATATGTTTGAAGAGGTTACAACATCCCAAATGATGGATCTACTGGGTGGTAAGGATATTAAGGCTGGTACTTATGAATTCTTTGATCATACGGCTATTGGAATAATTAAACGGTCCCGTATAAAAACTGTTATATTAAATGGGG
>PMNN01000163.1:3102-3301 GCA_003161815.1 Methanobacterium sp.
GCTGTATTGGTAATTGTATATTTATTTTTCGTTTTCAGGAGCAGAATTTTCGGAGGATAAAAAATTGAAAATCTTCCTTAAAAACTTAATATGATATAGTATTACAAACTTTAATTTGAGATATTTTAGTCACCAGTGCAAAAGTAAAGGAACCATATATTTTTTAATCTAAAAAAGCACTGGATTATCTATTTATATT
>PMNN01000238.1 GCA_003161815.1 Methanobacterium sp.
ATAATATTCGGCAGATATAGAAACTAAAACAAAATCAAATGGTGTTGAGAAAATCACTAGCATTGTACCAAGATAGTAGCCGGGGTTATAGTATCCAACTGCAATTACACCGAGGAAGAGGGTTATTACATAGCGATCACTGGAATCATTTATCCATGATGCAAGGTTGGCTGGTATTGTTGGAATTCCAAATTTAAAATATTCTTTCATCGCTGAGAATACAGGTTTTCCTATTCCTACTAATTTTGTTATAATGCCAATGATTATCAGGAGAAACAGGAATCTGATGATAAGTAAGGATAAAGCTACTTGAACTATACCAAAACCTGAGAGGATTACTGCGATTACTATTCCTAGCTCTAAATATGTTTTAACAATGTTAAAAATAGTATAATGTTTTATAAGCTGGAAAACTCGGAATAAATTTTGTAATGTTGAACTTATAGTTTCTATAGGTATTAAAAATGCCAATATAATAACTACGACAGTCAAACCACCAAATAGCGAGTTGGCAATGTTTTTTGAGAATAAAATTATCAATGCAGTAGCAATTATGCTGGCTGATAATATGAGTACAACTGTGGACCAAACTTCCCCCCTTATTTTTTGACGGTTTTTTTCTCCAGCTAAAAATCTAACTGTTGCATATGGAAGTCCTAAATTTGTAAGCCCAGTAATTAAAGTTAGGGTAACTATAAATTGAATGTAAATACCATAATTTTCTACACCCAAAACTTTGGTAATTATGGGCAGCAATAATATTCCACTTAAACCTGTTGTCATCCCCAAAATGGATACAACGCCTATATCTTGGACTATTTTTTTGTAAAGTGATTGAGACACTTAAACCTCCTAAAACTTAAAAAAATTTCCTATTTTTTCAACCAATCAATGTAATTAGTTAATCCATCTTTAATTTCCACTTTCGGCGACCATTTCAAGAGATTTTTAACTTTTTCAACGTCTGCGAGTGTATTTTTTACATCTCCTCTCTGTTTTTCAATGTAATTAACAACAACCTTTTTTCCCGTAATATATTCTAGATTATTGATTAATTCTGAGACGTTAATCCTATTTCCACCTCCAATGTTGAAGATTTCACCAGTAAATTCACTCTCCGCCGCTGAAATATTTGCTTTAACCACATCATCTACATAAGTAAAATCTCTGGTTTGTTTACCATCTCCGTAAACATTGATTTCATTACCTTCAAATATAGCTCTACTAAACTTGTTAATGGCCATATCTGGCCTTTGTCGGGGTCCATAAACACTGAAATATCTCAATGAAACTGTTGGAACATTGTAATTCTTCCAGTAGAGATAAGATAAGTGTTCACCTGCTAATTTACTAACACCATAAGGTGACACTGGTTTTAAAATACTTTCTTCATTCATGGGAAGATTTACATCACCATAAACAGAGGAAGAGGAAGAATATACAAATTTTTGGATTTCAATATCTTTGTAAAAATTTAATAATCTTTGAGTAGCTTCAATGTTGTTTTTGGTGTATATATGAAAATTATCTCCCCATGAAGCTCTTACACCTGCTTGTGCAGCCAGATGGAATACATAATCAACTTCTTCAGGATATCTATTGATTTTTAATAAATCTTTTTCAATGAAAGTAAAATTTTGATTTCCAAGAGCATCGGTTAAATTTGATTCCTTTAATCTACGGGGATAATAATCAGTAAAACAGTCTATTCCCACCACTTCAAAATCATTTATTAATAAATAATCAGTTAAATTACTTCCAATAAATCCTGCGCAACCAGTTATCAAAGCTTTCATAATGAATCTCTTAAGTTATCTTTTTATCCAAAACATCATCAAAAATGATGAAATCAAAATAATTAAATATTTATCTTTTAATTCAATTGATTCAATATTCCAGTATTACTAATAATTCTTGCCACTATCCATTGAAGCTCATTCATTGTGATAAATTACCTTCAGCACACCCACATCAAAAACTCTTTGTGTTCACCTACTAATTACTATTTTCTGATAAAATTGAATAAAAGGTTTTTATTGAAATAGTGTATTTCGACAATGATCCATAAACTAGATAATTATTCGTTTTTTCCTGTTATGACTTAATAATTCTTTATATACAGTCAAATAGCTCATTGTAACATGTTCCATTGAAAATCGTTCATTAATCCTATTAAATCCCGTAACATGAATTTTTTTCCTAAGTTTTTCATGTCTCATATGATAAAATACTTTAGACAACATTCCATAAAGTTTTTTCAAAAATAAAGCTCCGAAACCATTGGGAATAGGCCATTGCACGTGAATAACATCCATATCTTTAAATTTCAAAGAATCTACAACATTAAAGAAAAGAAAGCTTAAAACCTGAATTTTAACTAGAGATCCTTCTTTGACATTATATATCATCCCTGATCTTCCGCTAGCCTTTGAAATCTTTTTAGGATAAAAATAGTCAAATTTCTCCACATTTATTCCTACAAGATTATATTTAGTTTGTCCAACAGCAAAAGGAGCAAGAACATGTA
>PMNN01000278.1 GCA_003161815.1 Methanobacterium sp.
TATATAAGTATATACTTATATACTTTCCTGTTTCATCTTAAATCTAAAGAAAAAAATATAAGTTTCTCAAGAATCATAAAATAAAAGAATGTCTTATAAGAATTAAAAAAAATCTTAAAAAGTCATTATAAACAAATATCTGAAATAAAGGTTTTAACTTTAAAATGAGGTGTAAATATGCCAGTAATTACTGTTGAAGGGCCAGAACTATCCAAGGAAAAAAAAGCAGAGTTAGTTAAATCATTCTCACAAACCGCTAGTAACATAATGGGATTGCCTGTAGATGCTATGGTAGTAATAATTAGAGAAGTGGGAGCAGAAAATGTTGGAGTAGGCGATTGTCTACTCTGTGATTTAAAGAGAACTGACGAATGAAAAATTAAATTTCAAAACCCCAATTTTTTTCATTAAATTTTTCATTCAACCAATATAACTTACTCTTCCAATTCCTTCCAATTTTTAAACCTCTTTAATATCACATAAAAAAAACTTTTTTTTATTTAAATTATTTAAGAGTATAAGTAAAACCAAAAAATATTAGTCTCAGAAACCTGCTTTTACTACATTCATAACTCTATCAAATACTTTCCCCCAATCTAAAAAAGATTTCTACAGAACCTAAAATTATTTAATTAATCTTATTTTCAAAAAATAAGAAAAATTAAATGAATTAAAGTTCATATATAAGAATTAACTGAAAATTTGGGAACTCCTTATAGAAAAAAATTTTTTTGTGGTGTGTAAATGGTTCAAAGTAGAGAAGAAAAGTCTGAGAAACATTATAATAATCTTAAAAATGAAAAAAGTCCATACTTAATCCAACATGCTCAGAATCCCGTTGATTGGTATCCCTGGGGTGAAGAGGCATTCAAAAAAGCTAAAGAAGAGAATAAACCCATATTCCTTTCAGTTGGTTACTCCACCTGTCACTGGTGTCATGTCATGGCTCGGGAATCCTTCGAAGACCCGAAGATGGCGGAATTAATTAACGAAATCTTTATACCAATCAAAGTAGATCGGGAAGAACGACCAGATATTGACTGCACCTATCTAGCAGCCTGTCAGATCATTACCAGCAGTGGTGGCTGGCCCTTAACAGTATTACTAACCCCTGATTTAAAACCGTTCTTCGCAGGAACTTATTATCCTAAAGAAAGCAGTGCAGGTGGGATAGGACTTAAAGAATTAGTAATCAACGTCCAAGATTTATGGCAGAATCAAGAAGATGAATTACTGAAATCCGCTGATGAAATAACCGCATCACTCAAAAGATGGGCATCCACAGTATCCGGAGAATTAATCCCAGAATCAGTGTTAGAGCGAGCATTCAATTTTTTAAATAACATTTTCGATGAACATGGTGGATTTGGACATGAACAAAAATTTCCCAGTGCAAATCATCTATTATATCTATTACATTACTGGAATCGTACTGGAGATGAAAATGCTCTCTCAATGGTTGAGCAAACCTTAATGTTCATGCGTAGGGGAGGTATATGGGATCATATTGGATATGGCTTTCACCGTTACAGTATGGATCCGGAATGGATAATACCCCACTTTGAGAAAATGCTCTACGATCAAGCTCTCATGAGCCTTGTTTACACTGAAGCTTATCAAGCCACAGGAAAAGAAGAATACCGGGAAACTGTGAAGCAAATATTAGAGTATATCCTAAGGGATATGGCTTCACCAGAGGGAGGTTTTTATAGTGCTGAAGACGCGGAAAGCGAAGGATTAGAAGGTGAATTCTATTTATGGACTAAGAATGAAATTGAAAGAATATTAAGCCACCATGAATTACGTATATTTAAAGAAGCTTACCATATTAAGGAGAAGGGTAACTTCAAGGATCCCCGCACTCGANNTCAATTAGAATCTATTCGAAAGAAATTATATCAGGCTCGTGAGATAAGAGTTCATCCTCATAAGGATGATAAGATCCTCACTGATTGGAATGGACTTATGATAGCTGCCTTGGCTCAAGCAAGTCAAATCTTCGATGACAAAAAATATAGTGAAGCTGCTTTGAAAGCCGTGGAGTTTGTTAAATCGCAGTTATGCTGTAAGGGTAAATTATGGCATCGTTATAGGAGTGGTGAAGTTAAAGTGCCTGGTTTCCTTGATGATTATGCTTTTATGATTTGGGGTCTTATAGAACTCTACCAGACTACATTGGACTCATCCTTGCTTAAATGGGCGTCAGAACTTACTCAGGAGTTAATTGATGATTTTTGGGATGAGACGGATGGAGGTTTTTATTTTACTAGTCGATTAGAGGAGGATGTATTGGTGCGTAAGAAAGAGGCTTTTGATGGTTCCATACCATCTGGAAACGCGTTATCTTACCTCAATCTATTACATCTCTCAACGATCTTGGAAGATTCTAAGTTAAATAATTTAACACTTGAATTAGAAAAAGCTTTTGCAACGCTTATAAATAGTTCACCCACAGGTTACACTATGTTCCTTACAGGTTTAATGCTCCGATTAGGTCCAAGTTATGAAGTTGTTATCGCTGGTGAGAAGGATGATGAAGCAACCAGGGAATTAATTCAGATTTTACGTGATAATTATCTTCCAGAGGTTGTTTTCTCCCTCAATTCAGCTGATGAAAGGTGGCTTAGAGAGAAAGTAGATTCATTCAGGGATAAAAAACCATTAGAAGGTAGAGTTACAGCTTATGTCTGCGAAGCTAAGGGTTGTAAGTTACCCGTCACAGATTCAAGTAAATTACTAGAATTATTAAGTTAAATTTTCATATTAGAAGAAATTTTTTTCTAATTTTTTTTAGATTGTTGTTAATTTAACGTATTCCATTTTCCTACTGGTTTGGAACATTTTGGTTAATGTATTCATTCTCTCCGCATCTCCTTCCATGATAAAAACCTCTAAGCATTTATCTTTTTTAAGATGAGAGTGTATTTGGGTTTTTATTATATCCTCGAAGTCGTGTTTTATCTCAGTTACTTTATCTTCTGCTTTTGGATTATGAATCAGGATCAGTATAGAGTTAATGTTACCTTTAAGGTTTTTTTTATCCTGGTTATCGGCGATTAACATTCTTGTGCTGGTTCTGATCACTTCTGATCTACCTGAATATCCTATTTCATCTTTTAATTCATCAATTTCTTGGAGGAGTTTTTCACTTAGTGAAATACTGATTATCTTCATAATAATATTATTATTTAATAATTATTTATAAATATATTGCTAAAATTTATTAAGAATATCTTTAAATATTAATAAATTATATATTATATTCATCAAGAGGATTTTACAAGGGGAATAAGAGGTAGATGAACAAGAAAAGATTATCCATAGTTATTGTAATTTTAGTTATCGCAGCCGGAGTTTTAGGTTATCTAACTATTCAAAAATCTGGCACTTATAATACTAATGGTAAAATAGGGGTTGCTGTAAGTATAGGTCCTGAAGTAGAATGGGTTAATGCAGTAGGTGGTGACAAGGTTAATGTTGCATTAATGGTGCCAAGTAGTGCAGATCCACATACTTATGAACTATTACCCGGTCAACTCACTCAAGTTTCTAATGCTAAAATGTATGCAATGATAGGTACACCCTTAGAATTTGAGACGAATTATATGGATAAAATAAAAAATACTAATCCTAACATGGTAGTTGTAAACTGCTCCCAAGGAATAACTTTGATCCCTAACACAGCAGAGAATCAGTCCGATACTCTAGATCCTCATGATTGGGTTGATCCTAAAAACGCTAAAATTATGGTTAACAATATTTATCAAGGCCTCGTCAAGGTAGATCCGGCTGATCAGGCTTATTTCGCTAACAATCGTGACCAGTATCTAGCTAAACTAGATGAACTAGATAAAAACACCACACAAACCCTCAAAAATAAGCAAGGCACTAATATATTAATATTTCATCCAGCATTCGCATATTACGCTAAAGATTATAATCTCAACCAAACAGCAGTTATGATTAATGATGAAGAACCCTCACCTCAACGAATTGCAATGCTAGTAAACATCGCTAAAGACAATAATATAAAAGTAATGTATTCACAGCCACAATACGATCAAAAATATATGCAATCCATAGCTTCACAAGTTAATGGACAAGTATTAATGGTTGATGACCTGAATGAGAATTACCTGGAGAACATGAAAAATGTAGCTAATGCATTTTCTCAAGCTTAAAATTAATAAAAATCGGAATTTAGGAACTAAAAAAATAATTAAAATGGATGTATAACTTGATGAAAGCAGTAGAATTAAATAATGTTAGTATGAAGTATAATGAACAATGTGTTCTACAGAATATTAACTTCTCCATCGAGGAAAAAGATTTCATGGCTATTATAGGCCCCAATGGCGGTGGAAAAAGCACTCTCCTTAAAATCATCCTAGGAATTTTAACACCAAATAATGGTGAAGTTAAAGTTTTCGGGAGAGAACCAAAGCATGCTAGAGATTTAACAGGATATCTCCCACAAAATCTATCCTTTGACCGTGATTTCCCAATCAATGTTTATGAAACGGTATTAACCGGTAGATACCATGGATTATTCAAAGGCTATAACAAAAATGATAAAGAAGCAGTATTATGCGCCTTGAAAAATGTAGAAATGAAGGATTTAATTGATAGGCAGATAAGTAAATTATCAGGCGGTCAAATGCAGAGAGTATTCATTGCCAGGGCTATTGTTAGAGAACCTAAATTATTGTTAATGGATGAACCTATGGCTAGCATTGATCCTGAAATGCAACGTTCATTTTATGAACTCATGTCACAATTAAAGAATAAAATGGCTATAGTTCTAGTAAGTCATGATGTAGGAGCAGTATCAACCCATGTGGATAAAATTGCATGCCTTAACAGGGAATTATTCTATCATGGACCGGTGGAGAATGCAGCTGATGGTTTAGAGGAGATTTATCATTGTCCTATCGACCTTATAAGCCATGGCATACCTCATAGAGTGCTCAGAGAACATTAACCCAATTAACTTATTTTCTAAATTTTTTTTTAGGAGAATTTAATAATATGTTAGAATTTTTCCAATATCAATTCATGCAGAAAGCCTTAGTAGCAGCAGTGCTGGTTAGTGTAGCTTGCGGAGTTGTAGGCAGTTACGTGGTTATAAAAAGGATTGTCTCTCTCAGCGGGGCAATATCACATGCAGCCTTTGGTGGTGTTGGTTTGGGCTACTTCTTAGGTGTTAACCCGGTTTTAGCTGCCATCCCATTTAGTATAGCATCTGCAATAGCAATTGGCGGTGTGAAGCAGAAAGTTAATATTAGTGAAGACACTGCTATCGGGATACTATGGAGTGTGGGTATGGCTATCGGGGTGATATTCATTAATTTAACACCAGGATATGCTCCTGACCTCTTCAGCTACCTTTTCGGTAGCATTTTAACAGTAGGTAACATTGACCTCTATATAATGTTCGTACTCGATTTAATTATTATCGCCACGGTTTATCTCTTTAGAAGAGAGTTTCTCGCTATATCATTTGATGAAGAATTCTCTAAAGTAGTGGGATTACCTGCATTACTGATTTATATGCTTCTTCTAGCTTTAGTAGCATTAAGTGTAGTAGTTCTAATAAAAATTGTTGGAGTAATTCTACTTATAGCTTTATTCACCATTCCCGCCGCCATAAGTAAACAATACACTTATAACCTGAGGAAATTGATGATTCTCGCCACAATCGTAGGAATTATTCTGACTTCATTGGGTTTAATATTATCCTATATATTTAATCTGGCTTCGGGGGCAACCATTGTCATGGTTCTAGCAGTAGCTTTCACCATATCCTACTATCTTAAGGATTAAAAAAGATTTGATATAACTTAGGACCCTATGGTATTATCTAATAAATATAATAACAATTAAAGTTTAAATTCTAAAAAAATTCGAAAATAAAAAATAGAAAAAAAAATATTATTTAAGATAGTTCTTTAACGGCTAGTTCAATATCAGATGCTTTAATAGTTTTTCTTCCAGCATGTTTTGCAAGTTTAACTGCTTGTCTGGACACGTCTTCAGCCCATTGTTCTAAAATTTTTTCTAAAGCTTTTTCTGCATCTACACTGATTCTTTGTCCGCCTGCATTTTTTATTATTCTACCTATTGGAGCTATTGGTATTTCACCCATATTAATCACCAAATTATAATTTTATAACGCAAGCTATTTAAATATACCGAATTCTAGATGGCTTTTCTTGGCCATTAACCTTATTTGATCCTTAAAAATTGTATTAAACCAATTTTTTATGGTGATCATTTTTTGATCATATTTAATTCCTGAAACTAATATAAACGACATCACCGAAGCTAAAGAAGCCCTTATGACACCATAAAAAAATTATCCTTCGATTTCTTTGATTATGGCTTGATGCATTCTTCTTATAAATTCAATACGATCCTCATATTTCAGGACGTCTAGATAGCCTTGAACTACTAGATTAAAAGCGAAGGGTGATGGTATTTTAGTGTTTATCTGATTAACTTCCATTTTACCACCCTCCATCATCTTTAAAACTTTTTTAGCATTCTTTAAATCCATAAAGTCTTCCATAACTTCTCTACGAGCTTCTTTGAGTATAGAAAAATTGTCATCTAAATCTTTCACAAATTTTAAGAGTATTTTACCCTTCACTTGCTGTCGAGATACACTCTTTTCCTGTCCTTTATACCTACGTAGTATCATTAAACTACGTCCCGCGCAGTGTCGGAAACGGCCTGCTAAGGTTTCTGTTTTATCAATCGCTTGAACAAGAATTTCTTCCAAGTTCTCAGAATTAAGCTCCTTAAAAGCCTCTAATCCCCCAATCTTTCCATCAGAACTTAAATAAAATCCATTATCAGAAACGGAGATCATTACATCTCTCCTATATTTTTTGGCTATAACATAGGCAACAGCTCTAGATAATGCGTCATTAACTCTTCTTCCAAATAGACTATGNNTCCACGTATAAGTATTCATGAATAAAATCCGTGATTTCTTCTTTACTACGGCCATACTGGAATTTACCATCCATTATACCTCTGAATCTTTGAATTTCCACTGCCAAGTCAAAGGAAAGTGGTAATTGTTCAGAAAACCAGGAGGGAATAGTCGGCGCTCTATCTGAGGGTGTTACATTAACAGTCATTCCTCTAGCATAGTTAAAACTATAGATATTACCGCCCAATACGAAAGTATCTCCCTTCTGTAGTTTCTCCATAAAATCTTCTTCGATACGTCCCACCACTTGCCCGTTACATTTAACCCGAGCCGCGGACCGGTCAGGGATGGTACCAATATTAGTAGAATAGAGCATTCTAGCGAGTTTACCGCGTTTACCGAATCTTTTCTCATTATAATCTACCCAGATCTTAGCGTAAACATAACGATCCTCTAAACTAGTATAATCACCTGCTAAATAACTTAACACGCTTATAAAATCATTTTCTGAGAGTTTATGATAACAGTAACTATTCTTAATTAAGTTGTAAGCTTCCTGTATATCCCACGGATATTCAATAGCCATCCCATATATGTGCTGTGACAATACATCTAGACAATTCTGTGGTATATTAATCCGGTCGATTTTACTATCTAATGCATTCTTAAGTATAAGACTACATTCCACTAAATCATCCCGATCCACCACTATGATGCGTCCTTTTGATTTATCATGCAGGCGATGTCCGCTCCTACCGATACGCTGTAATGCTCGGCTGACAGATTTAGGACTACTTATCAACGCCACGAGATCAATATAACCAATATCTATACCTAACTCCAGTGAAGTGGATGATACCACCACCTTTAAAACACCTTCTTTGAGTTTATCTTCAGCTTCTAATCTGAGTTCACGGGATAGGGAGGAGTGATGAGCCATAATATTCCCTTCATGATAACTGTCTGGGAATCGTTTTTTAAGATTAAATACTACGCTTTCAGTGCCGCTGCGAGTGTTAGTAAATATTAATGTGGTTTTATGATTAGTTATGAGGTTGTGAATCATATTATACATGGCATTATGTGTTTCCTCTGGATCTGATTCGACTATATCCTCTACTGGACATAAAACCTTCATATCTAATTGTTTAAGATAATTCACATCAACTATTTTACAATCCCTTACTTCACCATTTTCATATCCAACTAGGTAACGGGCCATTTTCTCCAGTGGATGTACTGTAGCGCTTAAACCTATTCTTGTAAAGTGACCGGCTAGATGTTGGAGTCTCTCCAATGTTAAGCTGAGGTGTACACCTCTTTTATTATTTGCTAGTGAATGAATTTCATCTATAATAACATATTTCACATCTTGAAGTTTTTCTCTGAATTTAGGTGCGCAGAGAAGTATAGATAATGTTTCAGGGGTAGTGATCAGGATGTGTGGTGGGGTTTTTAACATTTTTGACCTTTGATAAGGATTAGTGTCACCTGTACGCACCGCTTTTCTGATTCCCAGTTCATGACCTGCAATCTCTTCTATGCCCTTTAATGGTTCTTCTAGGTTTTTTTCAATATCATTATCCAATGCTTTAAGTGGTGAAATGTAGATGCAGTAAACTTTATCTTCTAATCCATTCATCTCGGATAAATATGTTAACTGGCTTATTATGGATAGAAAAGCAGTTAATGTTTTACCGGAACCAGTGGGTGAAGAAATTAATAGGTTACTTCCTTGATGGATATCTAGTAAAGCCTGTTTTTGGGATTGGGTGAAGGTTTCAAACCTGTTTTTAAACCATTCTTTAACCCATGGATGTAATATTCTATAAATCTCCCTATCCGGGTAAATTTTATCCTGTACTTCAATCATTATCTTTTTCCTTAATTAACTTGTTTTTAAATCATAAATCCTTTTAATTTACATTTAAAAATTATTTAGAATTTATATTAAAAATAATTCATAAATATCATATTTAGAATTAGTAAAGATCTTTAAATGCGGTTATATTCTTTAATTTACCAAAGGGAAATACTTCAAAGTCTTCTATTGCATAAACTTCTAATTCATCTATCTTAACTTTTTTTAAAAATGGACTTAACGGTTTTTCCTGGAGAATATCCGATCCTTCAGTCACAAAATTGAAGGATGGCATAACAATCAGATTCCATTCATCGTACTTACCTGTAAGATAACACTTAATTTTCTCTACTCGTTCTCCACTGCGTAATCCAATGCAAGGATGTTCATGGCCTATCACTATATTTTCAATATCATCATCTTTCAATTTGAGCGGAATCTTATCTCCATGAGTAATCAGCGAATCCTCAATGAGATAATTATCATACACTTCAAGATCCGTTTTATTAGCTATAAATTTGGTGAAGTTATCATGATTGCCTTTAATTAAAATTATTTCATCAAAATTCGCCTTTAAGTAATCTAGGAATTTCAGGGTTTCATTCCATTCTTGCCGACTTATCTGGCCAAATTCATGTTTCAAATCTCCGTTAACTATTATTTTATTACAGGAAGATTTTAGCTGAATTTCCTCTAATCGATTTACAATATGAGGATACTGGAATTTAGGCACCATAATCCCCTCTGCATTTAAAGATTGCTCATAACCTAAATGTAGATCAGAAATAATTAAATAATCATCAATTTTTAAGGCTAAATCAATGATAAAAACACCGTATATCTTATTAAACTCCATTTACCTAATCCTTTCAATTATACTTGTTTGATAAAAATTTACTTTAATACAACGTTTTGTTTATAAAATAACAAAAAATTTAGAATTCAAAAATAATTTTTGATTAATTTTTATTACATTTTAATAAGGAACATTCTCTTTAATAAATTTTTCTTATAAATGAACAATTTAGAGTTCCATTATACTGAATTATATTTCAAGATAAACCCATAATGAAAATAAAAAAATCAAAGTTTTCGTCATTAAGTTCACCGATATTATTTATATATTTTCATTCCTGAAACTTATCTTTTGAAGGGAGTCTCGGTTTCAATTTAAATTTAGTTTATTTTTTGGAATTTAATTCTTAAATTCGGTTATTTCCAAAATTTATTCTTCCTAATAATTATNNCAGAACGGATGGAAGCAGCAATAACGCTAGGTAGTAATAAAGATGAAAAAGTAATTGAAGCCTTAATCAGTTCCTTTGACGATGATAATCCTGAAGTTAGACTTCAGGCAGCTAAAAGTGTATCTGAAATTGGTGATTTAGCCGTGGAACCCCTAATTCAATCATTGAAGATAGATGATAGTGGTGTACGCAGGTATGCTACTTATGCCCTTAAAGGTATAGGTGATAGTAGTGTGGTTAATCATTTGATTTATGCATTAAAAGATGATGATTGGGGTGTNNGTAGCTGCCACTAAAGCTCTGGGTGATATAGGGGATGAAAGAGCGATGGATCCCATTAAAAAAGCAAGAAGAAAAGCACGTGGAGATAAAGAGTACAAAAAAGTTGCTAATAAAGTTTTAAAGAAATTTAAATAAAAAAGAAATATTCAATATAAAAATTTTCATTAAGATTAAATCCTAATATATCTTTTTTTAACTAATTTTATAAATATCCGTGCGCCGATTTCTTAAAAGGGGTAATTGATTGCGTATTTCCTTAATTCGGTCAAGTTTAATATTAGCATAAATTATTTCTTCTCCAAAACCTGCCCTAGCCAGTACTTCTCCCCAGGGATCAACGACCATAGAATNNGGATTGTACAATCCCAATGAATCGGACCCGTAATCATATTAAAAGCTCCAGGAATTACTATTAAATCAACATCTTCAAGAGTCATAAGTCTTAATAAATCGGGAAATCTCATATCATAACAAATAGCCACCCCTAATTTACAAAGTTCTGTATCAAGCACCGTTATCTCAGCCCCGGGTGTGATGGTTTCCGATTCATTGAAATTAATTTCACCCGGAACATCTATATCAAAAAGGTGTAATTTACGATGAGAACCAATTAAAAAACCCCTCCGATCATATATAAAACTAGTATTATAAATTTTTTTACCATCAGATTCGGGGATTGATCCTGCGACGATATGTACCTCACATTCCGCTGCAACTTTAGATATAATCTTTAAGGTTTTACTATTTCTCCTATTTTCAGAATATTCCCCGAATTTCTGATTATCATAGGGACAGTTGAACATCTCGGGAAGAACCACTAGATCCGTGTTATTACGCGAGGCTTCCAATATCATATTCACAGATTTATCTAAGTTTACATCTTTATCATCCACTACCATCATCTGGCATACTGCTAATTTAAAATGAGTTTTCATAACAAATCAACTAAATAAATTTTTTTTTATGATAATTAGTACTTTAAAATTTTACTTCAATTATATAGTTCATATATATATTATTAAATAGAAAAAATTTCCTATTTTTAAAAATGGAGATAAGAAATGATCAATGATAATTCAAAGATATATAAACTTTTTCTAAGCCATTTAAATGAAGATGATGATGAATATAAACTTTTTCTAAACAAATTAAATGCATCCCATGATTTCGAATGGAAAAATTATGCAATTCAAGATGAAAATGTTCCAATGGAAGTCGAAGAGCAGTTGAAAATTGTAGATGTGATCATAATTTTATCCAGCCTCTACAGTAAGAATATGAAACTAATACAGATGCATATAGATGCAGCAGTTAAACTTAGAAAACCTATAGTGATTGTAAGACCCTATGGTATGGAAAATGTGCCAAGTGCATTAGAAAAAATAGCCACTGAAGTGGTGGGATGGAATACTCCTTGTATAGTTGATTCAATACGAGAAGCCTTAGGAGAAGATGTTATAGATTAATAAATAATTTGTATTACAAAATATTAAAAACGAGGATGAATAATAATATGAGTTGTTACATTAGACACTTGAAAGATTTTCTGAATGATCTTGAAATCCCCCTTGAAACCAAAGAAGAGAGAAAAAATGCAGATTTGGCCATTAGAGAAGTCTTAGGCATGAGTAAAAACGATAAATGTAACGTTGTTTGGCGTGAATTTAAAATCTGGCTTCAGGACGAGGAAATGAAGCGGAAACTAGCAGACAACCTTAAATTAAAGGAATAAATCCCTCAAGTTAAGAAATTAATGTTAATTAAGAAATCCTGAATAATATATAAAATCCAAGGGATAAATAGACTAGGAACACAGCAAAAGAAAACAATGAAAAGATGCTTATTTCCATTTCTTCCAATAGATAAATTAATAACATTGTTTTAAGTAAATTTACGGATTTTAAATTAACCTACTCTTAGATCATTTAATATGATGTATTAAATTATCCCTAAAAAGTTTATTGGACTCTTTTAATGAGGAAAATTTATGCTTTTTACTGTAATTAGTATATAAAGTGATTTATTGAAAAAAATCTAAGGTAATACTATTTTTTCTTTCAAGCTCTTGTGGAGGTTCTAACTTAACATATTCCATTTTCTTTTCCTTTAAAAGTTCCAATGCATCATCTGTTAGAGATGGAGACACTAATATCCCACGCACGAAATTTTTATGATCTGAAAAATCTTCTAAGTATCTGTTCAACTGTTTAACCGCATTGACACCTGCTTTCCTACTTTTTAATTCTAGAATTGTAATTTTACCATCTTTATCTTTTCCTATTATATCTATAAATCCAGTTGAAGTGGAATATTCTTTAGATGTAGGTCTGAAACCTTTTTCTATAAGATCCGGATTTTTTAGAATCATTTCCCTCATATCTTCTTCATAACCAGCTAATTCTAGTTCCTTTGTATCTTTTCCTAAATAATAAGAGATTAAGTGAAGATTTACTATTTCTAATTCTAATATTTCTTTAGGATTTCGTCTAATACCTTGGATAATTAATCTTCCATTCACTTCTTCCACGTTAATTTTAGTTTTCGGCGGCTGCCAGTTTATAGGCTCTAAGTTACGGTCTTGGTGAATTATAAATGAACCATCACCCTTAATTAATACAATTCTTTCCCCAAGTCCCAGTCTACTAATAGCTCTGCCTTCATATTCAACTTTACAACAGACTATTAAATTTAAGAAAGCTCTCTTCGAAATAGCCTCGTTAATCAACTCTAAGGATTCTTTAGTAGATGGATTTTTTCTAATTTTTAATATCATGTTAAAAACATTACCAAAATTTCTTTTAATCGAGATTTTATAACAGTCAATAGAATTCATTGGAAGGTATACTAAAGTCACTACAAATAATTAACCTTAATAATAATCTAATAGAGTCCTAATAATATGATTGATTAAACACCTAGATATGGTTAATAAAAGAATAAATTCTTTTGTAATTAATGAATATAATATAACTAAGAAATAATGATAGAATTAAAAAAAAATTTCATTTAGTTTTCGAATTCTAAAATAATATTTATGGATGTAAAAAATGATTGATGAACAAATTTACACCGTTGATTTGGAAATAGCACCAGTCCACAGAGTTGAACTCTTAGATTTTATACAGGAGAATTATCTTCTCGTTAAAAAAGAAAAATTCAGCGAAGTCGTGAAGAAAACCCGAGATGATAACAATCTACTTTCATTTAAGGTTACAGAATCTGATAAGGATTGGCAGATAGGTGTAGAAATCATAGCATCCAATCCATTGAAGCTGACTTTATCACCTGATAATGATGTTCCATCCAAATTCTTGGAGGATTTGAAGGAAGATTTGCTCTTTTTAGTGCAGTTGTTTGAGGATAATGTGCGTCACTCCACTTTATACTTCTCTTGGATAGAAGGTAAAGATATTATACCAGAAAACCCACCCACTACTCGTAAAAAACTGTCAGACAGATTATTCAGCAGTAATTTAATCTTTCTTTATCTTATCTTCTTCGGATTTAACATAGCGCTCTTTTTGATATTCGGATTATTTTATGCTGTAATTGGCATAATAGTATTTCAACTAGCAATTGTTTTACTTTCAGATAGATTATTTCTTCTCACTAATAAGTGGAGAATTACCCCGGAAAATCCATTAGTCCATATAGTAGAATACCAGCTTCCCATAGAGGAATATAAAGAGTTTCAGAAGAAATTTGGCAAAGAAACCATCATTAAAATGAAGAAAGAGATTTATGATAAAACATTAGCCGTAGGTAAGGAGCCTACTTGTGAAATTGGTGAGGAAACTCTGGAAAGTTATGGATTTAAATGTAATCCACGCAGCAGATTAGTGAAAGTAGTAGATGTATATAGTATTGTGAAAACTGCTGCGGATAAATTTAACCTGCCCATACCTAAAATCGTTATCTCTAATACTATGGTGCCCAATGCAGCAGCCACAGGTCCCAGTCCCCGTAGGGGCTTAGTGTTAATAACCACTGGTTTATTGGTGCAATTAGAAGAAGATGAAATCCTAAGTGTATTGGGACATGAAATGGGTCATTTACAGGGAAGGGATCCTATTATACTTTTCTCCATAATCTCCGGTGAATTCATCTTTAGATTCACTGTGATATTACCCCTTCTAATATCAAGTATATTATTAATTTATGTTTACATTATACTGGTTTTTGCATTTATCTTCTTTGTGGCTAAATTCTTTGAAACACGAGCCGATCTTGTTTCCGCTATGAAGATTGGTCAACCACAAGCACTTGCAGAAGCCCTTAGAAAAATAGGTTACAGTAGACTGCAAATGGAAAGAGCCGCATCCAGTAGATTCCCCCGTTGGATTAGTTTTGATACTCATCCACCAATATACTTCCGAGTGGATCGATTAGAGAAGATGAAAACAATCCCTGAAGTGAAGAATCCCCTTGTACAATCCATTAAGGATATATTTGCAGGAATCAGACGATCATTCGGTTAAAAAAATACTATTAATTGTTTGAAAGTTAAAAGAATTTTTAGGTTAATTGATAATTATATTTTTTTTATAGTAGGTTAAATGTAACAGAGTTAAGTTAAAAACAATGCTCAGAATTTATCTAATTGAAATCTGTGAGAGTTGGTTTATAATTGGGACTCCATCCTTTTAAAACATGAATGTTATCTACATTGATATAGACTTAATAATTTTTTTTACATGTAAGATGAATTTACTGGATGTGGGGATCAGTTTTTTATATTCTGATTTGTAATATTTCATTACTAAAATGGATTTATATCAAAGGTGGTTATTATAAAAGTAATTTTTAAGCGTATGGAGAAAATAGTTTTAGGACTACCAAAGGGTAGTTTAAATAATGTTAATCGGGGAAATACCTATCAGCTATTTGTGGATGCTGGTTATGAAGTTAAAGGTTACGAGCCTGGTCATGAGTCATATGAGATAATTATAAGTAATGATCCGGAGATCAAAGCATATTTAACGAGACCTCAAAGTGCTCCTGTTGAATTAAATCGTGGGATGATTGATATTGCTATTATAGGTGAGGATTGGGTTAAGGAGGAATCTATAGCCAATCAGGATAAATTTATTAAAAAGATTGGTGATTTAAATTATGGCCAAACTAAATTAGTGGTGGCAGTTCCTGATAATGCGTCTTATGATTCACTATCTGATTTCTTCAAAGCTAATCAGACTAGGGAAACGCCAATATTATGCTTCACGGAATATCCTAACTTAACCAGGCAGCATGTAATGAATAATGAAGGTTACAGGGAAGTTTTTGGGAATAGTGTTCCACTAGTTCAAGTTAGGGGATTAATTAATGGTGATAATCAGAAAGTCCAGATAATTAATTCAGATGGTGCCACAGAAGTATATATCGCTAAGGGAGCTGATCTTATTGTGGATAACACCCAGACTGGAGGTAGTCTTAAAAAAGCGGGTTTAAAAGTATTAGAAACTATAATGGAATCCAGCGCAGGATTGTATGCTGGTCCAAGTTGCACGGATTTAAAAATGGAGAAAGCTGAGATGATATTTGAGCAGTTATTTGGGGCTGTAAATGCTAGAAAATATTTTGATGTGAAATTTAATGTTTCAAATAAAAATATGATATTAGTTAAAGATTTCCTCTTATCCGGTGGTTTCTGTTCTGATGAACCCACTATTGTGGAAGGCAATAGTTTTTCTCAAGTTAATGTTTTAATTCCTAAAAATAAATTTCCTGAAATGTTAAAGGGTATAAAAAGTTTTGGTGCTTCTGCAATAATCAGAGAAACCTTGAAACAGTACGTGAAATAATTTTTATTCTATTTTTTTTTAAAATAATGAAGAAGTAAAAAAAAAACATTACTTTTTATAATAATTTCATATAATCTCTTAAAGCCTGTTTATAACTTCGCATCTTAGGAAACCCTTCCATTTTCCAGTTGTAATTTTCAAGAACAGAATATTTTGGTCTGGTTGCTGGTCGAGAAAACTCTTCAGTTGTTACAGGGTTTAAATCAATGTTAACTCCTGCATTATCGAATATTTGTTTTGCAAATTCATACCAGGAGCAGTGTTCACTGTTAGTTATATGATAAATACCATATACCGGTTTATTTATTAGTTGGGTAATTGCATTTGCTAGATCCACTGTATAAGTGGGTGAACCTATCTGGTCATTAACAATAGATATATTATCATTTGTTTTGGCGAGATTAAGCATTGTAGTGACAAAGTTAGGTCCATGGAATCCATATAACCATGATGTTCTAGTGATATAAAATTTATTTAATGTATCGCGGATGTAAAGTTCACCGGCAAGCTTAGTTTTACCGTAAACACTTAATGGATTGGTTTGATCATATTCGTAATAGGAACTGCCTTTTTTCCCGTCGAAAACATAGTCCGTGCATATATAAACCATTGCACAACCCGCTTCCTGGCAGGCTACAGCAACATTCCTTGTTCCTAAAGCATTTACTTTATATGCTAAATCACTGTTTGATTCACTTCCATCCACATTAGTGTAAGCAGCTGCATGCACTAAAACATCAGGATTAATTTCATTCACGGTTTGGATAGTTTTAGTTATATCTGTAATGTCTAAAGTATCGATTGTTGTAGAGCTAACTTCATTATTAATAGATAAAGTGTCAACTAAATCATGACCTAACATACCTTCTGAACCAATGATTAATACTTTCATTCTTTTTTCACCTAATTAAATGATTTACATACAAAAAATGTTTATTTTTATTGTTTAAATAATAATTTGAAAAAAAATTACTAAACTTTTTTTTGAACAAAATTCGAAATCAGGTAATTAACCTCCGCCTGCGGTGTCTGAGTATTGGAGAATTTGAATACTCTACATGGTCTACGCTCTATTTCTTGTTGATTTTTCAGGCTGTTAAATCCTTTTATGAAGTTTTTTTTAATTTTTTTTATTAATAGTGAATATTAGCACAATAATTGATGGAAATTTTATTTCACTGTGATTATAATATAATTGTTGAGTTGATCTATAAATGACCAGAGTAATTACTATAGCATCCGGAAAAGGAGGAGTAGGAAAAACAACCATCTCTGCAAATCTAGGAATAGCACTTTCTATCTTAGGGGAGGATGTTTTGGTAATGGATATGGATATAAATATGGCTAACCTTGAACTAATCCTAGACTTGGCTGGAAAACCTGTTACATTACAAGAAGTCCTTTCAGGAAAAGAAGATATACATAATGCAATATATGAAGGTCCTGGAGGAGTTAAAATAGTGCCGGCAGGCCTTTCATTACCCAATCTTAAATATATTAAAAGAGAACGTTTGGAAGAAGTATTTGAAGAACTGATTCGAAATGTGGAAATTTTATTACTAGATTCACCTGCAGGTTTAGAGAGAGATGCTCTAATGGCCATGTCACTAGCTGACGAGATGATATTAGTAACCACTTCAGAAGTCCCATCAATCAGTGATACTTTAAAAACAAAGCTAGTAGCTGAAAAAATGGGTATTGATATATTGGGTGTAGTAATTAATCGAGGAAAATCAGATCACGAATTTCTTAGCAATGAAGAAATTGAAGCTATTTTAGAAGTTCCCATAATCAGTGTAATCCCTGAAAATCCTAAATTAATAAGTTGTTTCGCATCAGGGCAGCCTATTATGATAGAGGAACCTAAATCTAAAACTTCCAATAGTTTCACTCAATTAGCATCCTATCTTATAGGGCAACCATTCCATATAAATAATAAAGGATTCGTATCCCGACTTATAGAGGGTCTTTTAGGAAATTTTCCTATAAATTCCAAGAGACATTAAAACTTAAATTTTTTTTTGGGGTTCCTGATTATACATTATTCTATTCTGAGAATCCTCTACAATAATTTCACAAAAAAAATTTTTTCATATTCTTTTTAGATAAAAAAAAATAGTCATATAAAATTTAAATAATATTTTTTTTTAAATCTTTTTAGTAAGATTCTCCCGTTATCCTGATTCAATTAATAAGAACTAGGCTAAAATTAATTTAAAATATATTACAAAAAAAACTGACCATTGTTGGTCATTTCTCAGTTAACGAATTATAATAGTACGAAATAATCTTTAACTGTTTAATAATACCAATAAATGTATATTAAATAAATTAATATTAATCTAAGTATCCTTGAAAGATGCAATGTTCAAAAAAAACCAAAACTTTAATCATTTTACAAATTGAGAAAAAAATAGTTTAGAAAGTATAGTTCAAATATAAGATTTATGTTATAGAGGGATTATATGGCTTATCTAGTCTGTAAGAAATGTGCTGGATATTATGAACTTCGAGAAGGAGAATCTCCAAAAGATTTTGATAAATGTCAATGCGGTGGAAGTTTAAGATACGTAGAAACTATTAATGTAAAGAAATTTGGATTATCTTCAAAAAATATGATAAGAATTTCAGGAGTTCTTTTTGGAGCTTCAATTATTTTAATACCTTATTATCTATTTTCCCCAATTCCTTCATCCGCTTCATTTGTTTTAAATCATATCGATTCATTTATATTGTGGAGTACTGGTGGTTTTGCGGCTGCTTTAATAGCTGGTGGAAAAATAATAAATGGAGCTTCTAATGGATTATACTCCGCTATTATCTCTGGTTTAATAGTGATAATTATTTTCTATTTATTATTGGTTAATAGTTTTAATAATCCTTCTTTTACTGATAACATCGCTTTTTTTGCAGCTTTGAGTGTTATTTACATATTAATACCTGCAATATTTAGTATTATAGGTGGATTAATCGGAATATCTATAAGAAAAGGTCTGAATAAACTAATATAAAATATTTAAAGTTAGAAAAAATTTTTGATGCCTAAAAAACTAGATCAATGAAATAAGAGGTTTCATTTTTTTATAAGGACTTTCGTAACTAGCTATATTTTTGAGAATAATAACTTTTTTATAACTCCCTTTAGAATTCGAAGCATTATATTTAATGACTATTTTATCCTTCAATACATTGATGAATTCGACATTTTTATCGTGTACACTGTAATTTTCTATTTTTCCTTGCAAATCTTTGACAATAACCCAATCAACATCGGTCATTTACTCTAAACCCCAAGTTTTAATAATATTTTATTCAAAATAATTTTCTACAAATAAAAAAAAAATCCAAGATTTATAATAATTCAAGTCTTTCAAGACACGCATTAGTGAATAAAGGAATGTGTCTAGGACCCCGGCTTGAGATTATATTGTCATCTTCTACTACTGATTGATTAACAAATTCTGCACCGGCATTTTTAATGTCTTGAATTATGGATCTCCAACCAGTGATTCTCCGACCTTCTAATAGTTGAGCTGTAATTAGGATTTGTGGAGCATGACATATTGCAAATAAGGGTTTACCGGACTGGAAATAATCCTTAACAAAATTCACAGGTTCTTTATAGCCTCGTAGATGGTCTGGTGAACATCCACCCGGAATTAGAAGTGCATCTATATCATTAACTGAAACATTTTTAACTGCTTTATCAATTTTAACTGGTGTTCCTGTCTTCTTACCTCTGACAGTTTTTCCTTCCTTTAATCCTATATGGATAATTTGATGCCCTGTTTTTTCAAATGCCTTCACTGGTGAAGTATATTCCACATCTTCAAACATATCATCAATCAATACTCCAATTATAGCCAAGATTAATTCCTCCCAAGATGGTTTATGTATATATTTATATAGTGCAAAAATTTATAATTTTCTAGATAATAATTCAAATGACTACTGATTTTTTGAATTATAAATGCTTAAAATCATAATATTTATAAATTATGAAATGAATTAAAATGTAATAAGGTGTAATAAATTGAATAAAAAATTTTTTAGTAGTTTCCTTTAATTAATTGAAATGGTGAATAACATGATTGAAGAACTAGAATTAAGCGAAGAATGGGTTGAGGATACATGGAAGGAATTAGAGCAAGCTAGAGGAGAGAAATTAATAAAGGGCACGAAAAAACGCTCTAAAAAATCGGACGATCTAGAAGAAATTATTATAACATTTGAAGATACTGATGGCTTAGATTTAGAGGAAATATACCAAATAAGTATTAAAGCTAATAATATAGTTATTGATAAACATGACAATAAAAAAGGTACAGTTAAATCAGTAGGATTAGCTCAACTTAAAGGAAAAAGATTCCTTGAATACATTGCATATCATGATGATAATTTAGGAGAACCTATTTTACAACTCACAATGGCATTTGAAAAAGGCTATTCAATAGAAATAGCAGGTTCCGCTATAATTCAACAGTTAAAATCAAAATAAAAAGTTAAAATCTATTATTCACCATGATTTTTTTCATCATTGTTTTTAGAATCCCTCAAATTCTTAATATCGTCGGGTAAACGATTCTTTAATTTATTCCAACGACTCACCGTAACATCATCATTCACATCTTTTTCTTTATCTAAATCGTTTACATCACCCTTTAACTTTGCGATTTCTGCTCTGGAATCTTTAAACATTAAATCTAATTTATCATACTCAATTTTCAACTGACTATAATCATTTTTGAGCTCATCATGACTTTTAAATAGTTTACTATTCTGTATAGCATCTAATTCGCTTGTTAAAGTCTTAATCAATTTCTTCTGCAGATCTAATTTAGAAATAAGCTTTCTGTTAGTATTTTTTAATTGAATTGATTTAATTTCCAAAGCCAAATAATCCTCTTCATTACCAGTAAATGGTTCATCCTTATTTTTTTTAGAAAATTTTATTTGATTACCCATTTCTCAAAATCCATCCTTAAATGTATATAAATAAAATTCTTTAAATCTTCTTAAAAAAAAATATTGTGTTCATTTTTCCTGATTATAAAAAAAAATCTTGAAGTAGTGAAATATCCATCACCATTCAGAAGGAATATCTATTAAAAAATTTATTTAAAGCGGTTTATGGAGAAGCACTTTACTATAAATTTGTTTTTTTGAATATTTCCTTATTGATACTTTTCATAAAATATTATTTGTTTTTCATTTTTCCTAGGTCTTGGAGCAGGTTTTTCATCTGCATTACCTAAAGTAAACATGCCTACAATTCTGATTTCATCGGGTATATCTAAAATCCTTTTAACCATATTTTCATCAAAGGCACCTAACCAGCAAGTTCCTAACTCCTGTTCTGTAGCTTCAAGTATCATAAATGATAAAGCTATCGATAAATCAACTGTATAAGCATATTGTCCGCAGGGCATTTTAGACTCTGATTCCGTAGAACAGGCTACAATTAAAACAGGCGCTTCAGCCACGAATTTCTGTCCATTAGCTGCATCTACCAGATTTTCTCTGGTGGCTTTATTTTTCACTATTACAAACTTCCATTCCTGACGATTAGCAGCGGATGGTGCAAGTCTAGCCGCTTCCAGAATTTTAGTGATTTTATTTTCTTCAATTTCAGTATCTTTGTACTTCCTAATACTTCGTCTGTTAGTTATAGCGTCGAAAACTTCCATTGGTAATTCCTCCACAATTTTTTTTATTGAACCATATCCATTTTAGTATTCTCTAATTCTGAATTGACGTCGTATTTCTTTTTTGTTCTGGATTTCTTCAAGGATATTTTACAGGTTATTATGGGAAAGCTTCCATCAGTTTTATATAATGTAAATATTTCTTTTTCATCCTTCTTTTTCTGGGTCATGAATATCAAACTACCAGAATAAAAGTTCTTTCTTATTATAATGTTGATAATAATTTTTGGTGGTCAATTTTTTTTTAATTTGTTAATTAAAAATTATAATTTAATCCTTTATATTTTTATTTTTTTTTAATTAATTTGGGGGTTGATGTGAATTAATTTAAAGTGCCATATTTATTGTTATATTAATATAACAAGAAGAGTAATTTTTTAATAGAAATTTAGAATTCATCATATATTCAAATAATTTTAGGGTTACTGATTTAAATGATAAAAACTGCTTTAGAGTTTTCAGAGAAAATAAAAACCTTACCAGGCATACAATCCATTATATTAATGGATTACACGGGTTGGGGAGAATCAATTAAGGATTCAAATATGACTTTAGTTGTAATTTACAAGAAAAAAGATAAAAAGATTGNNGATTGTAACGAAGATTGACACTCAAATTCCCGAAAAATTCCATATAATCCATCTCAACATAAAAGAGTTAAAAGAAGACCCTCAATTTCTGAATACTCTATCCGATGGAATAATACTGTACGGTCAGCCAGTGACTGTGAAAGCAGAGGATATATACTTAAAAGCTAGGATGATCATCAGTTATGATACGTCTAAACTAAATCAGAGTGTTAGAAGTCGATTAAATCGTGCCCTTTATGGGGGAATTTCCACCTATAAAAAAAATAGTAAACGAATTATAAAACACTACCCTGGATTGGTGGAACAAGTTGATGCTCAAAAGATAGGAAAAGCTGTTTTAATTGTAAACAGGCTTAACGCATCACAGATTACACAAACATTGGATCGTTACTCAGCCAAATGGAAGAAAATACCTATATGGGGTTACTAAAGAATTAGATTAAAAAAATTATAATTATAATTATATAAATAAAGAATTTAAGAATCTTATTTTACAAATAAACTTAAAAAAATTAATTTATGATAAAAAGAAATTGAAAAAGAAGTTGTTTAAAAAAAAAATCTTCTTTTTTTACTACTTTTTATGGTGCAATAGAAATGCTACTTGGCAGTTTATTGTAAGTGTGGTAATAACTCATTAAATTAGAGAACATGTAAACCAACTTACTAAATGGTACTTGACCCAATGAAGTAGTTGCATAGTTAGGGGCTCGTCCATTAGTTATAATGAAGCTTTCAATCTTCTGTGCA
>PMNN01000200.1 GCA_003161815.1 Methanobacterium sp.
ATTTTTTAATATTGTATATAAATTTTTTATTACTTTGTTGTTTATAATTATCGATTATTTTGTACTTCGCTAGAACTGATATAACGAAGTTTAATATCTTTTATTTTATTCATTCAACATTTTTTAAGAGCTTTTTTTAAAAAAAACANNTGGACTTCTATAATTTCTTTTAAAGCTTCATGTACGATTTCTTGGTTCTCCCAATTTTTTAAAGCTGCTACTACTTTCTCTAAGCAACCTTTTTTATAACTTATCTGTCCTAGTACGTGTATAATGGTTTTTCTAACTTTTTTGTTCTCTTCATTTTGTAGTTCTTCTAGAAGAGGGATGACTTCCTCGGGATGGGTTCTTCCTCTAAGTTCNNATTCCGTGAACCATTTCTCTTCGAACTTCCGGGTTCGGATGGTGTAGATAGTTCCAGGCGAACTTCAGGGTAGGTTCAGGATTTTTCTCACCCATTTGTTTTAGCGAACCAATCACTGCATTTCTAACAGAACTGCTTTCATCTTCTAAGGCTTTTTGGAAGATTTTTATCATCTTATTTGTATCATTCTTTCCTATCTCACCTAATGCATAAACTGATGTTTGTCTTATTTTTTCATCTTCAATCTTAAGCATTCCATCCAGTAAATGGAGTATTTCATCCCTTAAATTTTCGCGGTTCTGGTAAATTCTGCCAAGAGCCGTATAAGCATTTTTTCGGATATAAGTGTCAGAATCAGAGCTGTATTTATAAATATTCTTATTATCATTATTTTCGAGGTTTTTTTCAATGTCTATTTCTATCTTCTTTACAAGTTCTTCCCGTTTTTCTTTAGGTAAATCATAGAAACTCATAAAATTATTCTTCCTTTTAGAAGATGACTTAATCGCGGTATCAAAGATTATCTCGCAAGATATAGGTCCAGAATGAACAATATAAGAATATAATAAAAATAAATAAAAATAATAACTATATTATTTATTATTTTAAGGGNNGTCCAGTAGCACCTTTTAGGAGAATAAATAGTCTCATTTTTTTTAAGTTCTTTCATGATTTTATCAACTTCTTTTTTCTCTACGCCAGAGATTTGGCTGACTTTAGTTGCATTTAACGGTTCTTCAGAGTCTTTGAAAGCTTTAATTACTTTTTCTTTATTATCCATAATTATTCACCTACTTGAATTATTTCATTCTAAATCCATATATTTGTTAGGGCCTATTACTTCACAACTAGGATTGGTAAAAGTTTACAAGAATAGTAAGTTTAATTAATTTTTTTTTGTTAAACTACATTATACAAAGTATGGAAAAAAATGAATATTTGATATAATTCAGTTTACATACTAAAACATGTGATTATTAGTTAATAAATTGATTTAGTAGAAATTAAAGTATTAATTAAGGGGTTTTTTATAATGGAAAAAAATAGTAGATTAATAATAGGTGTATTATTAGTGATTTTTGCAGTGGTGGTTTTTGGGTTTATATTTGGAATAACTGGTCTTATTGCTGTGATCATTATTACAATAGTAGCTTGGTGGTATGGAAATAGAAATAAAAAAAAATTACTTAAATCTTAAAATATGGGTCTGATGAAACTCTAAATGCAGCTTTAAACATTTATTTTTTGAAAGTAATTACTTCGTAAGGAGAATAAGATTAAAAATCAATCATTAGCAATTAAAACTCTTTAATTCTCTCATTAGGATTATCATTGAATAATCCTCCGTGATAAGTTATCACATTCTCTATATCATATTCAGTAAACTTTTTAAGCGAATTAATAGCATCTCTCGCCTCTTCATCATTCATATTTTGTAAGTTCGGTCCAACAAGCTGACCTTTAACTATATTCATGGCATCTCCCACAATGAGGGTTTTACTCATTTTATGGTACAAGCATATGTGTCCTGGAGTATGACCTGGAGTGTGAATTATAGTAATCCCTCCACAATAAGGCAACTCTTCACCATCAGTTAAACTTACGTTTACCATTACAGATGCGTTTTCAAACATATCTAAAATTTTTAACCGCTCTTCTTCGGGTAAAGCATTTATACGATCCATGAAGTTGGAATTCAATCTTATCATCTTTTCCTCACCTTGGATATATGGTTTATCATCTTCATGTGCAAGCACCTTAACCTCCGGATTTTCAACTAGGATATCTTTAATTCCTCCAATATGGTCAATGTCTTGATGTGTGACTATTATTTTATTAAGTCTTTCAAAAGATACATCTACAACTTCCATCTCTTTTTTAATCTTCTGTAAATTACCAGGTATTCCTGCATCAACTAAAACAACGTTATCATCATCCCATAGGAGAGTTGGATAAATTATTCTCTCCATTCCCATAATNNAATTCCGCTGCTTTAACTTTATCATGGAATCCCTCACCTTCCATGTCACTAGACACTTCTTTTAAAAGCAGGGGAACATCCAATTTTTGAGGACATAATTTAACGCAATTCCCGCAACCATTGCATAATCCTGCATACGATTGATTACCGCTGGAAGCACCTCCTAAAACAGTTAAGTATAGATAAGAGGGAGTAAAATCTTTAAACATGTGTTTCTGGTTGTATA
>PMNN01000254.1:0-3972 GCA_003161815.1 Methanobacterium sp.
GTTGGATCTATTGTAGATGGATCAGTATTCTGCTGTGAGGTGGATAGATTTTTATCACCCTCTGTATTGGCATTTACATAAACTGGTAAAATACCACTACCACCATTGCCAAATATTGGATTAACAATAATTGGATCGGTAATTACAGGATCCGTCGAATTAGAACCAGAATCATTAGTTGGATTAATCAGAGCACCAGTAGTTGGATCGATTAAGTCTCCTGTGGTGGGGTCGATTAAGTCGCCTGTGGTTGGGTCTATTAAGTCGCCGGTAGTTGGGTCTATTAAGTCTCCTGTGGTTGGATCGGTTTGATAATCAGTTCCAGTGGTTGGGTCGATTAAAACACCAGTAGCGGGATCAATTAAGTCACCAGTAGTTGGATCGATTAAATCTTCTGTGGTTGGGTCAATTAAGTCACCGGTAGTTGGATCGATTAAATCTCCTGTGGTTGGGTCGATTAAGTCGCCTGTAGTGGGGTCGATTGAATCTCCGGTTGTTGGATCGGTGGCAACTGTTCCGGTTCCTCCGTTTGTAGGATCAGTTGTTACATTACCTGGATCGGTGGTGTTAGTGGTTGAATTATCGGTTATTACTGCACTACTATTGTCGCTGATGTTGCCAGGGTTGTCGGCTGCTGCTGCCGTGCCCATCAAGGATAACACTAACGCGAGTACAGCTACTAGTGTAGTTGCTCTTTTTTTCATAATTAACTAAGCCTCCAGTTTTCCTGTTTAAAAGAAAACTGTCTTTAATTATCATTTTTTTTAGATGGTACTCACTATATGCGAGAGTTTATTTATTATTTAAGTGCTTTTAACTATTTCTTTAACATCTAATAGACTAATCATGATGTAATTTAATTCAGAAAAGTCTTAGTAAGGATTCTGATGTTAAGTGAATAGTGTCTTGGATGTATAACTACAATCCACGCATTTTGAAAAAAAGTTTGATTTTTATTTAGGTCCATATGCCACCTCATATAGGCTCATAATAATAATTTAAAATCTATTATTATATAAATCTTACTAATAAATTTTCTAATTTATCCATGCTCATGTGAATTTAAATGCTGACTAATGTTAGGGGAATCCATCCCAAATGGTTATAGAACATCACATGATTAATCATGAAAATATACTCTAACTAGGATGTAAATCCACATAAAAAAAAGGAGAAGAGTGAAAGACATATATTAAAAGTGCAACACTTTTTAATAATATAGCATGTAAATATTGATTTAAGTTTATCTTGCTACCATGGATCGCATTGCTATCATCCAGATTGGAAGTGACAATAATTGGCATCTAAATTTAATACTGAACATTTAAGTAAAATCAGTTTACTGATTCTCGCATTCATAATAATCGGGACAGTTGGAATCAACACAGCTGCAGCCACAAGTAATAATAGTACTACCCACGTCAACGTTAGTAGTACCAACAATACTGACAATGGGACACCCATGAACTACGCCAAATTAACCACGGCAAACACTACAGGCACCGTAGCAGATAATGGAACTATCATACTCGCACAGGCAAACGAAAATCAAACTGGCAATTCTAGTGCCATCCTCAACCAGGAAGATAATGCTACTGTTAACATAGATTCAAATCCAATAGGAGAAAACACCACTCCGGCAACACCCAGCAATGCAATCCCAGGCAATGATGATAAATACTTGAATGCTGATAATTATTGGAGGGCAATTTACAACCCCAACCTCAACTCACCGCTTAATGGAATCATAACCCTCAATTTTTTCCAGGTCTTAGATTCAACCGTAAACCGTACAAGCATCCAGTTAAATGGTAATCTTAATTTAATCGCCAATCCAATGTCTATGTACCTTAGGGATTACAATGACACAGTTAACTCAACCTTTAACTACAAGAACGCTCCCCCCTCAACTTCAAATCCAAGCACCAAACCAATTCACTTCTCGGTGAATGATAATCAAAATAGTACTAATAACACTACTAATAGTCATGGAGAACCCAGTTTACCATATAAGGATAATTTAATATCAGTTAATTACAATATAACCGCCGTATTTAAAGGTTCTAGAACCTACTTGAATGAAGGCAGTCAACACTACGACAGCGACTTGGCACCGCATACTAAACCATTAATCATCAGTAAAATCGACCCACCCGATAATGCTTGGACCAACAACGTCAATAAGGTAATTACAGCCGTCTTCAATAAGAATATTCAAATGGGTACTGGTTGCATAGACTTCACCACTAATAATGGAACAGCTATACCATACAACACCACTATTAAACGCAACTTACTAACTATCAAACCCCTTAACCCCTTAATTCACGACACCCGATACACTATAACGCTTCAAGAAGGCTGTGTAGTTGATAATGCAGGTAACACCTTTCAATCACAGAGCAGCAGCTTCATTGTGGATACCTCACCATTATTGATTACTCACGTAAGGCCAGAGCATAATTCAGTCATTAGTGACGTTAATAAGGTGGTCACACTCACCTTCAATAAGAAAATTCAAATAGGCAATGGTCGGTTCGACTTCAACACTAATACCGGAATACCCTTACCATATAGCATCAGTGTCAATGGAAAAATATTAACTCTAACACCGGAGAATCCCTTAAGTAATGATGTACAATATATTGTAACCCTACACACGGGTAGTGTAACTGATGCAGCTGGTAACATCAAACATTCATATAGCAGCGGTTTTACAGTGAGGTATGGAATTGAGAACTGGTGGCTGTATCCCCAGTTATACAATCCCTACTAAAACCACCAAATCGTTTCAAGGTGACTCATTTATATACATCGATATTAACTCGCAGATATTTGTAACTATCACTCCTATTTAAACCATGGCAGACTGCTATTGAAAAAGTATGCCCATTTGCATTTGTAGATAGTTTTTATGCCCTTGGATATTTTCAATGTTTTTTTTGAGCTTTTCCCCAAAGTTTCGGCAATAGTTCTCGTTGCCGCTGCTCCTGGCATGTTGGTTTCCCGAGTATTTTGATTACTTGCAGGTGACATTGCTAATAATTGTATTACAAAATTTACTAGAAAATCATACTTATGATAGAATCTATGACCTTATAATTTTAGAGTTTGATGCTATCTATGATGGATTTGAGAGCTTGCTTCGGATCATCCGCAGTGTAGATGGATCTACCAATGATTAAAGCATCCGCAAATTTCAATGTCGGTGACGGGTCACCTCCCTGTACACCAACACCGGGTGATATTATAAATGAATCATCTCCCACGATTCCTCTTATTCGCTTTAATCTATCCAGTTTAGTGGAGGGTGCTACATAATTATTTATACCCATATCCATTCCCATACGGGCTATATCCTCGGAGACATTCTGCATAAACCGTTCTGAACCGGAATGAGACATTTCCGTTACTAAGAAAACGTCTCCATCATAATATTCTGCTGACTCTAGAGTGGCTTGTACACTATCCTTACNNCATTCTAATCCTTCAGCTAAAACTAGTGGATATCCAATCTTTATAGTATTAATGTAATCTGAAACATTCTTTGCAACCTGGAGTGCTTCTTTGAGTGTAGTGAGATCCAGGGCTAGGATGATTTTATTTCTTATTTGCATAGATTAAAGTTAGGTTGAATTGTTTTAAATGATTTTTGGAGTTTTCAACCATAACTTTATATACTATTAAAACAAACTTAAACTTGCCATATAATTAATATGGTTTAAATTGGAAGTGATAAATTTGTNNNGAAGAAATTTTGCTTTTGCTGAAGTAGTAGATTAAGCTAAAATTCATCTAATAAAATTTCTTTTTACAAAGTTTCTTGAATTTAGATAAAAATATTTAATTTTTTTTTACTAAAATTTTATTTAATTTCTAGAATTCCTCTATTTTTTTTTATTTAATACAATTAACATATTAAATTTCTAAATAATCTTTTTTAAGTTTTCAATCTTTCCTTATCAGTAATTT
>PMNN01000254.1:3985-4314 GCA_003161815.1 Methanobacterium sp.
GGGTCAATTCCTATACCATTATCAATCACTGCAAATCTCCATTCCTTATTGTCCTTCTGAGCAGTTATATGAATTTTAGGCTGTTTTGATCCGTGGAATTTAATGGCATTAGCGATCAAATTCTGGAAAACCTGCCTCATTTGAGACTCATCAGTAATCACATTGGGGAGTGAATCATGAGTTATAACAGCATCATTTTCTTTGATTGATACGGATAAATTATAAAGAACAACATCTAACACTTTTTCAAGGTCTACATTCCCAAATTCTCTAACCCTACTTGAAACACGTGAAAATTCTAATAAATCATCAATTAAATATTTCATACG
>PMNN01000035.1 GCA_003161815.1 Methanobacterium sp.
TTTTAATTCTTTGTTTTCCATATTCTAAATATTCCAATAAATTCCAAGATTTAATAATGATCCGATTTGATTTACCAAATAAGATGGATTAATGAAACCGAGTTAAGCTGTGATATCTTGAACCAATTAACCATTAACTTGGAGGATTATTTTAATCCATTAATTGATCATATTCCCAAAAAATCATATTTAATATCCAAATTCAATTCTAAGGTTAAACCAAAGATAAAAAACTCTAGATTTATNNTAGAATTAACTGAGGTAAATTATTTAAAAAGGTTAATCGATCTTTATGCACTGACATATCGGGAGACTGGTCATATAAGACATTTACAATCGCTTTTAGAAGATGAAAATTATAAGATCAGGAAAATGGCATTATAGGTTTGATATATGCATCTAAACATTTAACCAATTTTCAAGAGGAAAAACCATTTGAAAATTTATTTTCAGATGTATCCAGCATTATTAGAAGTACAAAATTTAAACATATGAACAAAAATAATAAAAAAAGACATAAGAACAGTATAATTAATTTTGGGAATGTTATATAATTATAGTAAGTTTATTATTCAACTTTTTTTATTGTAATTGTTTGTTATTCTATTATTAATATGAAGAATTTTTTAATTGGACCATTCAACTTTAAATTGAATGGGCTATTACAGATTAATGAAACATATAATGGATTTTTTTAATTTCAATTTGAGTTTATACAATAACTGGTTTCTCATACTATTTTTAATATTTAGAATGGTCATAGTAAAAGAACAAAATCTTTATAAATGAAATCGATTGAATTATNNGGAATTATAATAATAAATAATAAACATCGATAAATATTAAATTTGATACAATGTGAATTGATGATTGGTTTTCAATTTTATGGAGAAAATTATAATGGATGGATCTGATGATTTAAGTGAATATATGGACACCAAACGTCTTGAAACTTTGGTCGATGGAATATTTGCCATAGCAATGACTCTGCTTGTCTTAAGTTTAGTTGTTCCACAAATTAATGCACCATTATCGAATGCAGTCGTTACAAACGCTATTTATAACATTATTCCAAACTTTATAGCATTAGTAATAAGTTTTGTTCTGCTTGCTATATTTTGGAAAATACACCATCGTATCTTCAAATTGATAGATAAGATGAACGGAACTTTGCTGTGGATAAATGTGATTTGGCTTTTATNNATTGTATTGGTCCCATTTTCAACCACTTTAACAGGGGATTACGCCGATTATCCCATTTCACATATTATCTTTAATATAAACATGCTGGGAGTAGCATTCCTTCTCTACCTGAACTGGCATTATGCAGTTTATAAAAATTTTATTCACGAAAAAGTCGATGTTGATCAAATTACCTTCACTAAGAGGATCAATACTGCTTTCATAATGATTGCCATTTTAGCAATAGTGCTTTCATTTAAAATTCCTCAATGGGCTGAAATTGTGTATTTGTTAGTTTTCCCATTAGAGATGATCTTGAAAAAGATCATGGGTATATAAAGAATAATTTTTTTAATACCTACTGAAAAGGATTTAAAAATAAATAATTATTTAATTTTATTAAATTTGAATAGATTCCGTAATGTGTCATTTATCTTTACCATTGTGGCAAAATATCGTTTAATATAACCTTCATATCTAGCGTTTATAGGCATCCTCTAATTTCAAGATTCGTTGAATAGAGGCCCATATATTTTCGCATACTTTTACATCTTCAACATTTTNNAAAATTTATTAATTATGGTGTATTAATATGTTACGAATTATTTTCAAAATTTTTAAAACTTAATTGAAATAACTAAAAAATTAGGGGCTAATTTAATGGTAAAAACAGATAATGTAGATTTAAATGCCAATAAAATGAATGAAAACGAATTAAAAAATGAAAAAAATGATAAAACATCTGAAAATTCATTAAATGACATTATAAGTATAATTAAAGATAAACAGGAAGAATTTACCCAGATGCTAACAGATTACACAAGTTTTTAATAAGAAAACTCTGGTTGATGTTGTTGAAACGGATGATTTATAATAATCAAAGCAGATCTTCCCGGTTAAAAAAGGAAGACGTTGAAATTGCTATAAGTGAAGATAGGGTAGATATCTGTGCAGAATTTAAAGAAGTTAATATTGATGAATATGTGAATTATATCTATAGGGAAAGAAGTTATGGTAAATAAGAAGATCATTGTCACTTCCATCCAAAGTAAAGATTAAAGAAGCTGAAGGAACATTTAAAGACTATGTTTTAACCATTAAACTGCCAAAATTAATTAAAGTAACCTTAAAACTAAAAATTCAATNNTTTATTTCAATTCTTTTCATCACTTATTTGACGTTTATAAGGTTTCATATAGACGTAATTCTTTCAATCTAAGTAGATCATCTCCATTCAGATAAACTACTTATTTTCGAAAAACGATTTCTGATATAACTACTTAACTAATATTTTTTAGTTCAAGAGATTCACATTCAATTTACAATTTTTTACAATTCTTGAAATGGTTTTGGTTCCAAAATAACACATTTACAAGATTAATTTTAATTAAAAATTAAGTTATCTAGTTTATATTATGTTCTTAATGATTGAAAAAATTTACCACTCTGTTAAATCCAAAATTTTTGATCTTAATAAATATTTTTATAAAAGAAATA
>PMNN01000007.1:0-561 GCA_003161815.1 Methanobacterium sp.
ATATAACGATGGATAAACCAAATATAACCACTAGAAAAGATTTTTTGGTTTTAGTTAAATTATCACTAATGAGTACCATTAATAATAATACTAAAAACAACTCCGCCACTTGTTGCCTAGCTAAACTTAACATTTCAGTATAAAAAGTGAAAAGTATCATAAAAAAGAANNATGAAAATATGATAGGATAAACAATTTTCAATATCCATACTAAATTCAGTTTTATATAGCTGGAGAGGATAGGTGCAAGGATCACCACACTTAACATGGAATTATAATTCGATGAAAGACTTACATTCCAAAAGGAGTTTAATGCTATTTGATTAGCTAAGAAATACTCTGAATTTATATCCCAACCCCAGATATAATTGGAAATTAAAGACATGTGTAATAGAATAGCTATTGAAATGCTAAATACGACTAATGGGTATAATCTAGTGGAAAAAAACCTTCCCGTACTTATTGTAAAAGCAACTATGCCAATTAGAAGAATCATCAATATAGTTAGAATATTTGACTGGTAAATATTCATCATATAAGCTCCTAAAATACTTAATATCG
>PMNN01000007.1:589-2760 GCA_003161815.1 Methanobacterium sp.
ATTAAAAATCCTATTAACATTAGAATGAATACACTCGTTCCAACAGTGTATAATAAAATTTGTCCATAACTTTTAATATGCAAATTTAAAAGTCGAAGTAAAAGAGTGCCGGGAATGAATAAAACTATAAAAAATCCTATTACTTCTTCAAGAATGGGAATATGTAAACCCATATTATCCAAAATTATAAGTAGAAAGTAAATTATTTGAATAANNCATTAATCTGCATTTATGTTGTCAACTCCGTGAATCGATCATAAATGCCCATCAATCGTTTTTCCATTATTGCCCAATTATATTTATTTGTGTATGCTTTTCTCCCATTATTACCCAACTTTTGTTGTAATGCCTGATCATTCTTAATACTTATAATAGCCTGTTTCAAAGCTTTATTATTTTCAAAACGCACTATTAATCCACAATTCTCATCTTTCACAATATTTGCCATTGGTGTATCATCATTAACTATTATCGGAATTCCTGAAGCCATAGATTCAAAAAGCTTGTTTGGACTTGCATATTTGTTATTAGGAATAGTAGGATCATATAATGCTATAGTTAAATCAGCATTAAGCATATTTTTAGTTATTTCATCATACGGAACTCCATTTAAATCCATATTTACGTTTTTCATATCATTAATCATAGTTAATAATTTATTTTTATACTTATCTTCACCACAAAATCCTTTTATGATTAATTGAACATCATTTATATCTTTTATTGCGGAAATAATCAGATCCGTACCTCTTTCCTCGTTAATTTTACCTCCTAAAAANNAAAAATCCGTCCATCATATCACCATAAAAATCAAATATATCATACACAACAGGTTTTTCTTTTATTTTAGCAACAATAATTGAAAAGAAAAATGTATCAAAATTTACAGAATGTAAAACATCCCAATTCATTTTTAATAACCAGAATAATAGATATCCCCACCAAAACGGAAAATAAAACAGAGTTTTAATATGACCCACCGGAATATTTAATTTGAAACGTTTAACTTCAATATCATTATCAATTTGGAATGGCCAACTTCTCTCCCAAATAATTAGACTTACATCATAACCATTTTTCTTAAAACACTCTAACTCCTTTTTCAAACGAATGTNNAAAATTTTTTTTTTCCTTGATTCCATTTATTATTACTCCTTACCCCAATTATCCCGTTTATAAGTGGAATTTTTATTAATAGTGTAATTTTTAGCGAACTCCTGAAAAACATGTTTTCGTTTCTCATAATTTTTGATGAATTCTTTATCATCTTCAAGATGTAATTTATTTAAAAGAGAAACATAACTTCCAGTAATCCGTTCCCATGAATAATCATTTAAAACGCGACGATAAGCTTCCTCTTTCAGATTAAGATAATTTTCAGGATGCTTGTATACTAAATTAAGATTTTCTGTAAGTTCGGTAATATTTTTAAAATAAACAGCAGATTTCCCACAAACTTCACGATTGAACAAGTTATCATGGGCTATTATTATGTTACGGGAAACATTAGCCTCTAAAAGTGAAGGATTAGTTCCACCAACCGAATGACCATGAATATAAGCAATACAATTCTGCCTAAGCATATTCAATAATTCTTGATCATAAATGGATCCTAGGAAAAATACATTGGTTGAATGGCTATTCTTAACAATAGAATTAATTTCTTCTTTATAGTGTTCATCTGTGAAATCCCCTACAATCAAAAGGGGGATATTAAGTTTAGCCTGGATAAATGCCTCAACAATGATATGAATATTATTTTCAGGTTCTAAGCGAGCCACTACTAGATAATAATTTCCAGAAGTTATATCAGTAGAAGTAAGTTTTTTCAGCTGCTCCGAAAAATCCTTGCTCCAGAGCATCCGGTCAGGCTTGTTTATCCCATAGGAAATATAGACGGTTTTATTCCAATATTTATCATTCACATAATTTTTCATTTCTTCTGAGTCAATGATTACTATATCCGCGAATAAAATAGCCAATTCATGGTTTATTTTAAGAAGCCATCTTTCCATTATATTAAATTTACTCCTTTTCCACATTACACCGTCAATGTTTACAAGAATTTTCGATTTTCTGTTTAGGATCTTGGGAATGAAAAGGAACATACCCACTTCTATACCTAAAAAGTAGATGAGATTTTGACTTCGGCTCAATTTTATTAGGAAGTA
>PMNN01000235.1 GCA_003161815.1 Methanobacterium sp.
TGAAGCAAGGTTTCGTAACTGGATATTTATCACCTATAGCTATCGGTGTAAGTAATACTACCCTATATTATGGTACATCCATTTATTCATCTCCCGGTGGATTAATAGATGAGATACTTTATTATAGCCGAGGATTCGACACTGTACTGGAGTCCAGCATATTAATGATGGCATTCGTAATAGCCTCCTGGGTGGCGCTTAACTTCACTATGAAGAGGAAGGAGGACTGAAAATTTGACAGCAACAGTACTCGTACCCAGTGTAGTATCACCAGTAGTAGTAGCATTATATTTACCCGCAATATTTACAGGCATAATCATTGGTTTAATTGGTTTATTCGGCATATCATACCAGAAAAATGATCTTCATGCCTTAATACTTACTGATATAGTAGGTATTGGAATGCTCATAATTGTCGCCGCAGTGGGAACAGATTTAGCTGAATCCCTGGTACTTCCAGGTTTAGTGGTGGAGTTAGCCGAGATCATGGCTATTTCTGAACTTCTCATGAGCAGAGAGATGAGAAGACTGGGTAAAACTGCAGATTTAATTCCTTTACCTTTAAATTTGGATATGGAAGTTTTAACCACCGCCCCGATATTTCTCGCTATAATTTTAGTAGCATACGGTGCATTCCTCAGTGGATTTACAGGAGGAGCTGTAGCTGGTGGAGGAATACTCTTCTATGTGCTCTCTAGATTAACAAGAGGGGTCCCATCTAATACTTGGGAAGGTTTAGCCGGAGTATCCGGTATAGCATGGTGCCTATGGTTAGTGGGATTCTTAATATTCTTCGCATTCCCACCTTACTGGTTATTAGCACTATTCCTAGCAGCATTCGGAGTATTCATTAAAGTTACATTTAAAGCAGGCTTAGTTGGTGTTATGGGCCGAGAAGAATTCAAGAAGGAGTAAAAATTCATGGATATATCAATATTAGGCGGACAAATGCTGGGTATAATCCCTTTAGGAGACATAGTCCTATACTTCACACCCTTTAACCTGTTCATGTTCGCTGCTGCACTAGCCTTCACTACACTTATTGCAATTAGTAAAACCGAAAGCCAAGTTGAAGCAGAATTCGGAACACTAAAGAATAGAGAAGTAAAAGTAGATAAATCTGAATTTAAAATAAGGAGATTCCTAGCAATAGTCTGTGGTTTAGCAACCGCAGGAGCCATGGTAACTGGAGACTTGTTTGATTTCACTCTCTTCGTAGCTTTAATTGCAATCGTTAATATAGGTATTGTAGCAGCTGTGAAAGAGGTAGATGTTCTAGATTCCGCATTCCAGTACGGTTTAATCGCCATGATAGCGACATTACCATTATTCGGTGGAGCAGCAATTATATTAGCATCAGCGGGAACTATAAGTTTACTTCAACTTTTACAGATTCCTAACAGTACTATGATATTATATGGATCATTACTACTGTTTATCGGTGTTGCTGGTGAGACAGGTGTAGCGCCTTTCTTCGCCACTAAAGCGGAGATGTTCAGAACTCCTGGTTCGCCATTCCTACTGATAATACATTTAAGTTCTTTACTGGTGATTGTAAGAACAATTGAGATACTTTTAATCTTAAATAAACCATTCTAAAAAATAATAGATTCAAAAAAAAATAAAGGTGAAAAAATTTAATGGATAAATTAAAAACAGCCAGCTGGTTTATATTCATAATTTCCGTAGTCAGCATAGTCTACGCATTAGTATTCAATCCAGCAGTTTGGATTGTCTATACAATAGCACTTTTATTCATACCATTATCCATACTCTCCTTTGGATTATTATCCATGGCTAGGGGTAAAAAAGAAGAAGAAGAGGATAAAAGAAGAGAACCATTTATTGGTTACTAAAAAAAAATTAATCAAAAAATTTTCCATAATAAATATTAATAGTTTAACAATTTAGCTGGTGATTATAGAATGAATTTAATGGGTAACATCATTTTGAACGTTGCAATTGCGTTCCTAGTGGGCAGTGTCCTTTTCGGGCTTCAAAGAAAGATTATGGCCCGTATACAGATGAGACCAGGACCACCTATAATTCAGCATTTACTGCACACCTTTAAATTCTTTATTAAGGAATCAGCATTCCCTAAAACAGCAGCCATGCCCTTCTATATTGCTATTACAGCTATGTTATGTGTCATATGGGTTGCGGCTGTTATTGTAGGTCCAGTTACTGAAGGATCTCTACTACTATTCTTTGCCATATATGCAATTCATAAGATAGTGGAGCATAACGCTGGATCTTCATCAGGCTCACCTTACGGTAAATTAAGCTGTGTAAGAGCAGTATACTCAGCAGCAGCTGAGGTACCTCTTTTCGCCGTACTCATAATAATATATCTTAAAACAGGAACAATGATTATTAGTAACATCGTCACATTTCAAAGTCAACACGGAGCATTACTTTTAAGCATACCTTTAGCTGCCCTCATGTTCTTTGTATTGATACTATCCAAGTCCCCGTACTCACCATTCGCCATTACTAAGGGTAAAGATATAGTATCTGGATATGAAACAGAACACTTCGGTCTTTTAAGAGGATATTTAATGTTCTCTGAATCCATCGCATGGTATATGCTTTTATGGATCTTCTTAACAGTATTTATTGGTGGATTAAATCCAGTGGGTTACCTAATTGGAATGGTTATAATCACTGCATTTGTGGCTCTGATTAATGCTGTAACCCCTATATTAAATCCGAATCATTCTGTAATGACTCAGGTAACACTAGCCTTCATAGGAATTGCAGGTTCCATAATAACACTTCTATACTAAAAATAAATTTAAAAATGAATAATTAATGAAGGAGAATTTAATAATGCATGACCAAGAAAAAGATACACTATTCCTGATGGCTTTAGCTGTATTCGGTGCTCTTATAATGAGTGGACTGGCAACCTTTCTGCAATTGATAATAGTCCTGCCTTTATCCATCGCAGTTTTCTTGATTATGATCCTAACCCTATATCTCACGAGGAAAAAGACTATACATTTATCTGAAAGTTTAGAGAATTGGGCAATGATAATAGTGGTTATATTATTCGCGATTACGTTTATATACCTTTTCAGACCGGCTTAAAGGTGAAAATAAAAAATGAATGATCAAATCCTTTATTTAGTTTACATATTATCATTTGTAATTGGATCCATTGTAGGATTAGTTCTCAGTTATAAAAAATATACTGAACCCTTCGTAACCAGGAATATCGATTTAATAGCTTTAATATTAGCTATAATAGGGTGGATGCTGGCAATAAACTATCCGCTACTCACAATGATTCCATCATATATTTCCATAACCATTGGCGTTTTCCTAATCGCCATGGTAATTGGTATGAGACCGGGATATGGAAGATATGAAACTATAATTGGATTTGCACTCGCCGGACTCATCTGGATTTTAAGGACGGTTATATTATGACTGAAGAAGAATTCGGAGATGAATTTGAAGAAGAATTTGCTTATGTTAAAGAAAAAGCAGCAGTTAATGATGAAGAACTTCTGCTTAGAATGAAAAAAAGAATAATTAACAGTTATAGATGGCGTGAAGATGTTATCATACCCTTTTCAGAGGAACTTAAAATTCCACCAGAAGAATTGGCTGAAATCCTCATGAAAAGACTGGATATGTCAAGTCTCGAGGCTTTACAGCCAAGATTCGAATCATCCAGATATAGATGTATTAAAGAAAGAATACATACTGATCTCAGTCTCTGCTGGCTCTGTGACGTGATTAATATTTTAACTGAGGATGAAGCAGAGAAGATAACGAATAAAATAGCATTTGAAGTATTAAAGGAAGATAAATCTTACGAAGATGCCCTAGAAGATGGTAGAAAAGAGTTATTAGAGTATTTAAAGAGGTAATAATAAATGCTAGATGCGCTTAAAGACGTTATACGGAAAAGTTCCATTCATGTTTGCTTAATAAATACTGGGGGATGTAATGGCTGCGATATAGAGGTGGTGGCTCTGCTTTCTCCACGTTATGACTTGGAGCAATACGGGATTTACGTGCATAATAATCCCCGTGAAGCAGACGTTATACTCGTTGCCGGCGCCGTAACCGAACAATGGAGAGAAAAATTGCAGAGAATATACAGTAAAGTACCCGAACCTAAAATAGTAGTAGCTATAGGAAACTGCCCCTTATCAGGTGATGTATTTAATCAGGAGGGATCCAGTGTCTATGCACCAGTATCCGATTTCATACCTGTGGATGCGGAAGTCTCAGGATGTCCACCCCGGCCTTCAGAGATTTTAGCAGCTATTTTAGCTGTTGGTCCTGATGCAATAGCAGCTAGGGGGAGGCAGAAAGTATGATACTACCAATTGGACCAATACATCCTAGTCTTAAGGAACCATTACGTTTAAAACTTAAAACACGGGGAGAGAAGGTTTTAACTGCTGAAATTGATTATGGGTACGTTCATCGAGGTATTGAAAGAATAATGAAGGGTAAAACCTGGCAAAAAGGCATATACTTATCTGAAAGAGTTTGTGGAATATGCTCCTATATTCATACTCAAACTTTCGCGGAGACCTTTGAAAGAATCGCCGGTGAAAGAGCACCATTACGCGCTCAATTCTTAAGAGTGTTAACTAACGAATTAGATAGGATTCAAAGTCATTTACTAGCTAACTCCACTTACTTCAAGGCTTTGGAGCATGAAACGTTATTCATGTACATGTTATACCTTCGAGAACCTGTTATGGATGCTATCGAACTTTTAACTGGTAACAGAGTTAATATGGGTTGGAATGTAGTGGGGGGAGTTAGAATGGATGTTAACCAATCCCACTTGGATAGTATAATGAAAATACTTCTTAAATTAGAATCAGAGTATGATAGATACGTGGAGATGTTTGAACACGGCCCATTAGTTGGATTAAGATCTCATGATGTGGGTAAACTAAGTCGTGATGATGCTATTAAAGCCCGAGCAGTGGGGCCTATTGGAAGAGCCTCAGGATTGAAACATGATCTTAGAGAGAATCATCACACTTATCGGGATAATTTAGATTTAAAAGTTATCTGGAGGAAGGAAGGAGATAATTTCGCTCGCACCATGAATCGGTTTGATGAAATCACACAATCCATTAATCTTATCAAAGAAGTTATCGCGAATTTACCTGAAGGAGATATAAGGAAAAAAATTGATATACCGGCAGGGTATGGTGATTGGAGGAATGAAGCACCCCGTGGAGAAGTATCCTATTTTATTGAAACTAATGGTAACCTCATAAAAGATGTATCAATAAGAACTCCTAGTATAATGAATATTGATGCCTGTGCCAAATACATGTTAAATGATGTGGCGACAGTTGCTGATGCCATAGCAACGTATGCTAGTGTAGATCCCTGCATCGCTTGCACCGAAAGAGTGATTATAGTGGATGAATCAGGCAAGAGCCAGGAATTTGATTATCCAAATTATCCAAAGAAAAATAAATGAAATCTAAACTTTTATAAAAACAAACCCGTATGGGATTAAATGTGATTAATTATGTCCTCAGTGATATGGTACTTATATGAATTCGCCAGGAAATCTTGGGTTGAAAAATTCGCAGCAGCCAGAACAGAACACGAGATCATGGAAACACCCTCACGTTGGAGGAATTTCCCTGAAGTCCGTAAAGAGTACTGTATAGCTTGCGGAGCCTGCACAGCCGCCTGCCCAGCGCCTATGGCTATTAAATTAGTGAGAAGCACTGATACTAGTGAAGAGGGGGGTATCACTTATCCAGTGATAAACACTAGGGGTTGTATAAGATGCGGTTTCTGCGCTGAAGTATGCCCCACTGACCCTAAAACCTTACTTTGCGGTGAAAATCATCTTATACGGGAAAAATTCACCATATTACCCGTAGATAAAATGTATGTAATGGATGAATACCTATGCATACGCTGTAAAAAGTGTTTGAAATCCTGTAAAGTTGGTGCAGTATCCGAAGTTGACGGGAAGATGGTTATAGATCAAAGTAAATGCATTGCTTGCGGAGACTGCATTAAAAATTGTCCAGTTAAAGGGGCGATTAAAGGTGTATTTGTCTCTAATGTTGAGGAGCAGAAGGAAATAATAAATCTAGTAGTGAATACATTAGAAAATCGAATTGATGAAGAGCAAGATAAAATTAAGGATTTAGAACCCGAAGAGATTTTCAAATTTGACTATCCTATTGATGAATTAGTTGAACAAGCCCGGGAGATTATACCTAAAGATGAATTAATCCGGGATACTATTGAGAAGATAACTGACCGTTTAAAAATGAGGATCATTACTTGGGATGATGAAAAATGTAAACGCTGCCGTTTATGTGTTGATCAATGTCCAGTAGGGGCCATAACTTATGATGAAGAGAAGGGAATTAAACGTGAACCTGAAAAATGTCTTAAATGCAGTATATGTTATCAGACATGTCCATTTGGAGTGGCGGGGTTTTATGTGGCGAGATTCCTATTATCTGAAACATCATTAGATGAAGGTGTTATTCACGTAACTTTAAAACCATCCCAATTACCCATGGGGAGTTGATTATTATTCCAGAAACCAAAAGCACCACTACTAAATCACACAAACCACTGAGAGAAGTTGAAGTTGAATATGAAGTAGATCAAAGTAAATGTGAAATTTGTCATGATAAATCATGCCTTTTATCATGCCCAGTTGATGCTTTACATCAAGTCCCTCCAGAAAATCGTATCGAAATAGATGATAAATGTATTGGATGTGTATTATGCAGGGAAGCATGTCCATATGATGCTATAAAAATGAAGACCACTCTTGCAGAACCTGTTAGAGAAAATATACCTAATATAAACGTTAAACTTTGCAGGCAATGTGGTGCCTGCGTCCAAGCATGTAAAATGGGTGCTATACACCTTGAATCAACTGGTACTGAGGAAGCACATAGTGTAATAGATGAGGAGAAATGTGTTCGCTGCGGTTACTGTGCTAGAGCATGCCCCACTGAAGCTATTAAGTATGGTGAAATCATGCCCAGGTCAGTGGTGGGTGGTAAAGCAATTGTAGTTGACCAGGAAGAGTGTATAGGATGCATGACTTGTACTAGGGTCTGCCCTTCCCGAGGAGCTATAAATGTGGGTGAAGTGAATAAATTACCATTCATAAATCCGTCATACTGTGCTCGGTGTGAGGAGTGTATGAATGTATGCCCTACTACGTCTATTAAATATTCTTCTAGGAAGAGAGCGTATGAAAGATTTAATAAGATAAAAACTATGGAGTTAGCATCAGAAATCTTGGAAAAAGATACTAATAAGCTTTCTAAAGATGCCAGCAGGATAAACACGATCTTCAATAAAATAGCTCGAGATGTAGGTTACAGTCATCCGGAGCCCGAGTTTGAGGAGGATGTTACTGATATTGTAAAGGATGAAATCAAAGGTATGGTGGATGTAGGACTGGAAATAGAAGATATTGGAGAGATTATTGAAAGAACTAATCNNGAAGAATGTGTTTATTGTGGGAAGTGTGTTGATGTATGTCCATTTGATTCTATAGATATTAGAGAAGAAGTTTTTAATGCTAAAGAGGGTCGGATATTCTTTATTAGAGAAAAACTTGAGGGTTCTCGTANNAGGTGAAGTGATTATAGATGAGTTATCCTGCCAATCATGTGGTGTATGTGTTAATCGGTGTCCTGAAGGTGCTATGACTATTGAAGATGATAAAGTAATTATTGATGCAGAGAAATGTATTTTATGTGGTGTTTGTGAAACCATATGTCCCGTTCAAGCTGTTAAATTAAAAACAGAAAAACATTGAAATTGGTTTTCACATTCAGATTAATGATTTAATTCTTAGTTTTTTTTTTATTTTCTATTAAATCTGATTAAAATGGAATTATTGGGAGTTGGATGGAAATTTTGGATAGAAGATTCTTTGTTTCTGATTGTGAAGGTCCTATATCTATAAATGATAATGCATTTGAATTATCAAGTTATTTTATAGATGATGGGGATAAATTCTTTGAAATAATTAGTAAATATGATGATATTCTCGTGGACGTGGTGGAAAGACCAGGTTATAATGCCGGAGGCACATTAAAATTTATTCTACCATTTTTAAAGGCTTACGGGGCTACTAATGATAATATAAAAAGTTTTTCAGAGGAGAACATGCTTTTAATACCCGGTGCTCTTGACACCTTACAATATGTATATTGTATAATGCCGTCATTTATTGTAAGTACCAGTTACCAGCATTATATCCGTGCTTTATGTGATTCAACCGGTTTTCCCTATGAAAACACTTATTCTACAAAATTGGATATTGATAAATATATTTTATCATCAGAAGAGAAAATTCGATTAATGGAGATTAGAGGAGAAATAATAGATAATCCTGAATTTGAAAATCTGGATAGAATATTTTGGGAGGAAATCCCTAAAATGAGTATTGGTAGAATTATTGATGATATTAATCCGATAGGTGGAGAAGGTAAAAAAAAAGCTTTAAAAGACATAATAAGCAGGTTTAAGTTTAAAGCATCAGATTTAGCCTATGTGGGTGATAGTATAACTGATGTTCAACCATTAAGGTTAGCCCATGAAGGCGGTGGATTGGCAGTTTCCTTCAATGGTAATGAATATGCAGTCAAAGAAGCTGAAATAGTCATTATGGCTGATAACACCTTAATGATTTCCATAATAACTGATTTATTTAATAAA
>PMNN01000243.1 GCA_003161815.1 Methanobacterium sp.
GAATTAATAAAATAAAACTATCTTAATTCAATATCAAATAATTTATTTAATTCTTTGTCATGTGGAAACCAAAGTGAAGATTCGTTATCTATAAATGCAGCTGTCGTGGAATGAATTAAGTTTGATATGAAAAATGAGAAAGATAGTTCTTCATCGTAAACTGAAAATGAGTTGATATTTGGAAAGTATTTAATAAATATATCTTTATTTAATGATATGCAGTCAATAAAGCATGCATAATCTATTCCATTCTTAATTTTAGTTTTAATTCTATGTTCTAATGCATCGTTTGGTTCATAATCCCCCTCAAATGAGAAAATAGCCAAAAATGGGGGACGATTAGCCGATATACCACTTAAAAATGATCCGATCTTATTTAACTTTCGAATAGAGTCCTCTAAATCTTGAATTCTGAGTTCTGTTTTAACTTCAACTACTGCTTTAACGCTATTCGGAGTCACGATATAAAAATCACCCTCAGAAAATAAGATAGGATAGTCAGAATCAAAAATTAAAATATCGATTTGTGTCGAACATTTTAGCTCTGTGCGTATCTCTTTAACGATAAAACCCGTTCCAACAGTATATTTAGGAGAAATAAATTTTTTTATCATGTTCCTCAAAATTGCTTCTTTATATCTGCCTTCTTCTCCCCAATTAGCTCTTCCAATTAATATTAACCCTGAATTATCCTGCAATGCCTGAATAGCTGAAAACTTTAATAATAGGTTTTGGATTGTAAAATCTGCCATTTCTATAAATTTTTTTATTTTACTGGATCTTTTGCGTCCTGTTTCGATTAAGAGGATTGATAGTTCTTCGAAGGCATCGATAGCTTGGTCTGTTAATTCAAATGATGCTGGAATTTTAATAGAAACTAAGAAACTAGTGAATGATTTGATTACAGCTTCATAATCAATTTCTTCTCTAATTCTAGCTTTGTATATTTCTTTCATATCAATTGCTAAGATTGGGGTATAAGAAACAATATATCTCCGAAGATCCCCATCAAGAACCAATTTTTCACTCACTTTAAATGGCTGGACAAATATACAAACGCAACAATGAGGGAGATAACTTAAAGCGTGCTTTTGCTCTATATCGACTGATTTCTTTGTTACGGTATTGTTTAGATACGTATCTAACGCAATTCTTAAATATTTCCTAGATTCGGTGAACATAGGTTCGCTAGAAGTAAGTAGTTCTTTTCCTTCATCAATTAATATGAAGTCAAGGCTCAAATGGCCTTTAATAGGTGTAAATTTCGGTTTTCCATCCTTACCTTTTTCCATGCGAACTTTGCCCACGAACTGTTCTGGATGGAACGATGTTGGTTCAATATGAGACTTTCCTAATTTTGCAAGTATCTGCTTAATTGTTCTCTTTAATTCTCCTTTACCACCACCAGACGGTAAAAAGATTAGTAATTGTATTCTACCATCAGTAACAATGCTTCCCAGCTTTAAAATAGCACAAGGAATTAAAACAGAGAGTTGATTATACCACAAAGCTTTCATTACAGGAATGTATTGCACCCCTCGTAATCCAGTTGCCAAGGCTAATTCCTCAAAAAATTTTAAATGTGAAGTAGGGTGTTTCAAATTAATTTCCCCCTTCACATCAAAAGCAATTCGTCTAGATTTATAAAGCCTTTCTGCTCCAATTTGAACTCAAGATATTCCAATATAGCAATGTTTATTTCTGGAGGACTGGTTGTAGTATATTGATTACCATCCCCATCTTTTATTTCCCAAACACCGCAATTTCGTTTAGAGTTCAGATAGTTGCTCAATTCTTCACGGGAATTAAGAGAATGTTGATCTATTCCACTATATTTTTTTCTAACACCATCAAGAAAGTCTCTAACTTTCAAGGTCTCTATTCTCTCAATACTCATATCAGTTGACATAGCTAACATCACTATTGCTCTGTCTCGACAATTTAATTCTTTCATTGCTAATTTCTTTTGCATATTTTCTTCATTTATTTTCAATTTACTCACCTCATTTCTTTTTGAGGGTTTTCTACCCTCTACCCTCCTATATTTCCACCAAAGGATCAAATTTTGCCAAGGTTTATGTGGATATACCACAAAACAGATCGTTGGAGGGAAAAAAATTCCAAGAGAGAGTAAACCACGCAAACCTATTCTTAAAATATTAGAAGATGGTCCACTTGCAGGAATAGANNTTTATAATAGATGTAAAGAATTATTAGGAAGCTTAAATGAAGATTCGTTTGATGAAACTCTTCATAACTTGATGGATGAAAATTTAATTTACAATATGGGTTATGATAAAGCTAAAGACACCACTAGAAAAAGAAGACAGAGTTTTAAAAGTCATGGAGTAATATTCTATTTAGTAAAGAAAACTCCTATTGATATTCAGGCAATTATTCATAAATTAGACGATGAAGATATAAAAGTTGCCAAAAATGCTTATAGTGAACTAAATCAGTTGTTAACAAAAAGGGTACACGAAATGGAATCTATGAGCCAACATAATTGGGATGAATTAATGAAGAGTTTGGTAGAAAGGGAGGCTCTAGGTGAAGATTATTTGGAATTAGAAGGAAAACGAATAGGAAATGCAGTATTAATAGCTAATCCGCAATTTCTACCATCTGTATTACCCAATACAGATTTAAAGGAAGAAATAGATTCTTATAAAAAAAATTTGCCTAATCTTCAAGAAAAATATCAGAATGCAAAGATATTCGTCTTAAAAATACCAAATTTCAGGAAAGAACCGACATCATTTTTGTTAAAGCAAATAATGGCTATTCCAGTGGTTGATGAATCAGGTGTAGAAAAAACTTTTGGAGAAGATTGCCTAGATGAAGAATTATATTATGATAAATATGTTTCTATTGATGGTGAAATGAGTAAAGAAGATTATCTTGTCAAATTAGATTATGTCAAACCAAAGAAAAGAAGTCAGGAGGAAATTGATAGGATTTTCGAAAAAATTTATTTTGGAATATCTAGCGATTCCAAAGAAATACAACCAAAATTAGCAATAGGGTTAAGTGAACAAAGCCAAGCTAATGAAGTTCTGAATAAATTAATACACGAAATTACTGGCGAATCCATTTATTGAATATCTATAACAATATTTACTTATAATCAAGAATGATTTCAATTATTGTTGTGAAATTTTCTCTCCACAAATTCCACAGAAGGCTTGCTCCCCTTTTAATTCATGGCCGCATTTTTGACTTCAACAAAAAAATAATATAAAAAGCTCTTTATGTTCCTTTTAATCACCGCGAATTCGTATTGGTACATAAATCACTCAATAATTGGTTCTGTTCTTTTAACATGTTCGCCATGTCTGTAATCTTCCCTTTCATTTTGAAGAGTTCTGCAGAAGGGTTATTAACCTTCTTATTAAATGACAGGTAGTCTTCATATTTAGTATATTCTTTTTTCATGACATCTAAATTCATTTTATAGTATGATGCCTGAGTTGATGGTAAAGCATCNNCCTAGTAACCATTCTACACGATAAAATTCCATACCATTATCAATCAAAGTATTAGCAGTGAATTTCCGTAAATTATGGGATACAAATAACCTCTGTGATCCTACTTTTCCAAACCCACACCGATCATTTAAATGTTGGAATATCTCTGTAAGGGTGTTGGCCTTCATTTTATTTCCATTAACAGAGAATAGATAATCATTCAAAGACATTAATGGTTTATTACATTGTTGCTGGTAGATTAAATGATCAATAATTGCTTGTAAGCTCTCTGGTGTGGAAAATGTTATATAAGGTATGCTAGTTTTTATTCTAATAATACGCCAAGTTCCGAAGACAGTTTTATTCTTCAAAACAGAACGGATTTTAAATAAATCCATTTTTTCACTTTCTGTCAGATCATTAGTCACTTCTTCGATTGCCATTATGAAATTTTTATATTTTAAACTTCTAATTTCGGCAGATCCCATTCCTGAAGATGCCATTAAAATTATTATGGCTTGATTTCTTAAGCTAGTACGCTTTAAAGCCTCTAATATAACTTCTTTATCTGGAACTTGTTTTAAGGAAATATTGATTTTGCTATTTGGCACCCTTACTCGAGGGGTTTCAATTCCATACTCTTTATAGAATGTTTTGACCCAGTTAACTTTATTTTTAATAGTTTGAGGGGCATTTCCTATATCAATAAGATAATCAACAAAGTTAATGAAGTATTTCCTTATTTTCCTATCTGTTACCCAAACATCATTCTTCTGTTCCTTTATTGCTTCTCGAATTATTTCAGTAGGCGTTTTTCCAAGAAAATTGCAGTAAAATTCTAAACCATTTTTATAGTTCCTGATTGAAGCAAGCTTATAGTCCTTAGCACGGACAAATTCTTTAAATTGAGGGTCTTCCAATATAGATATACCGTTCATATTCTCACCTTCTTTTATACTCTGCGTATACTTGGAAGGATTGTGGACTTTGAATGATTGAAATATTAAAGTATAGCTGTTAAATCGTGTTTGTTAGTGTATTTAATTGTTAATACTGAGATTTCGCAACAAAGTGGTATTATAATGGCTAAAGAAAGGAATTCACACAGAACCATAACATTTATAACTGGTAATCA
>PMNN01000201.1 GCA_003161815.1 Methanobacterium sp.
ATAGGTAATCAATGAGATTGTAGATATTAAAAACAAAAACATTAAAAAAAAAATTTTAGAGACCTCTCTAACTAATTAAAGTCTGTTATGGTTTGACTAAAAACTGTCGGTAAATAAAACCTTTAAATTATTGTTAACACTTTAAATCCTACAATGGAAGCAAACACTAATAATAAAGGTATTATAGCTACATTAGCTCCTTTCAAGAAGGATTTAACAGATTTATTCCCTGCTTCTGAACTCAGAATCTCCTTAAGAGCTAAGAACACTATTAACGATACAACTGCAATTAAACTAAAAGTCATTACCTCAGCGGTAGTAACCGTAGTAGTTGTAGTTGTTACTGTAGATATCATGTATAAACAGTATCCTATTCTTCATATATATATGTTACTATTCAATCCACGCTCCCCAATAATTTATGTAAAAAAGATTCAAATCTCCATTATTAAACTAAAAAATTCGATATATACTCAAATTTTAAGATTTACTAATAAAATCCTAAATATTACAAGTAAATCATTGAATCACTAACCATTTTTTACTTAAATAATCATCTATAATAACTTAACAATAAATCCCATATATTCATCCAGTCACATTACCCTCAGACCCCCGTCGAGGTTAAATTATTAGATTAAGAAACAGTCGTAGTAGTAGGTGAAGCACTAATATTAAGCCATAAATGAAGACTGCGGTAAATATTATTATTATCCGGCAATTTATATAACAAGAAATCCATCTNNGTGAAGTTAAAAGGAATCTGCAACTTCTGTCCGTTATTCAAAGTAATCATCTGATCAATTTGAACCACCCCATTCGAGGTTACCACCAAATGATAACTAGTAATCCTATTCTCATGATTTACAATACCTATAATCAAATTACCAGTTTCACCACTCGTTAAATTAGTAGGGTAACCACTAGCCATACCACCAGGGCCTAAAATATAAAACTCCGTGAAAGATTCACCCTGTTTAGGCTTAACAATAATATACCCGGTAGCAGAAACCGCCAACAATATTGAAACTATGAGAATCACTGAGAGAACCTTACTATTTCCAGATTCTCTGGAGAATCCACCAACTAAAGATTTAAAGAAACCACCAAAATCAACACGGAAACGATTCTCCTTTGGAATCCTGCGTCTTCTTAAGTAAGCCACCCCAATTAAAAATAGTGTTAATCCCGATAAAGATATTAAAATAGGATCTAAACGGATTCCATAGGAAGTGTAATTCAACGCTAAACCCAACAATGGAGTGACGGCAATGCTTAAACCAAAACTCAACGCCAAACGCTCAACACCATCCAAATCATCCTTTCTAGGGAACAATGAAGCTATAAGTGCGTATCCCGGCAGAAAAAGTACTAAAAGAAGCCCAAATATTGTTCGGAAAACAGTTTTACTTAAAACAGGCGCTAAAACAAAAACAGCACAACTAATAGTCAAGATAACTACTAACAGAATATCCAATGAATAAAATCTTTTAACAGTTGTTTTATTATTTTTAGAGTTAATCGATTTATTTTCTACTACTTTAAAATCTATTTTATTTTTTTCCCCTGATTGAGGATCTGAAGTTTCAGAATCAGGAATCTTCACATCGCCCTTGATTGAATCTAATCTTTTGAAGGCTAATTTTTTATAGAATCTTCTCCTCCTTATAACTGCAATAATAGATAAAATGACTATAAAAGATGGTATTATGATGAATATAAAGGATTTATAGGTTATTAATGGAGTATAACTTAATAACAGAGCTATAGAAATCGTGATTAAGACGCTGAGAATTATGCTTAAAATAACACGTTTAAAAACTCCTGTTTTATTGATTGAAGGAATTAACACGGCTAATAATGAATAACCCGGCAAAAATAATATTATAAGGAAGTAGGGTATTACATTTTCAGGATAATTATTTAAAGCAGGAATCATTAACCAGATCATGGATAAAATAGCCAGAACCAGAATAACTGCAAGATCCCTGTAAAATGATTTCAACATATACAATGCTTCCATGGATAAATCATAATTAAATATTATCTATTATGAAGAATAATCAAAAAATTACATTTCTTAATTGACATTAGGTTAATTAATTTAAAATATTATTAACGCTAAACACATAATAATAATACATAAATTTCAATTGTTCGAGGTGATATATAAATGAAACTTACACCCAATTCAACAGTGATGATCGCCAAAGATGTAGTAAGTTGCAACTTGGTTGATGAAGCAGCCATACTCAACCTAAAAGACGGAGTATACTACGGATTAGACCCTGTAGGAGCCCGCATCTGGAATCTCATCCAACAACCCCGACAAATAAATGACATCCTCCAAACTCTCCTGGATGAATATGATGTGGAGAAAATCCTTTGCGAAAATGATTTAATGGAATTACTAGAACAACTCATTGAGAAGGAACTTGTGAAAATAGAATGACCTTAAAGAATTATCTTAAATTATCCTGGCTTGATAAAAAACTCATAATAAAAACACTAATCATAATGACTATCATCAGAATAATGCTAACCTTAACACCATTCACAGTAACCCAACAATTTATACATAGGACAAAGAAGAAAACATTACAAACCATCATACCAGTTGAAAAATTAATTTNNGAGCCAACATCTACCCACAACAACCTGCCTAACAGACGCATTAACCGCCCAATACCTACTCAAAAACAATGGCTACACTGGAGAAATCAAAATAGGCGTCGATAAAGACGCTGAAGGACAATTCGAAGCACACGCCTGGCTAGAATACAATAACCAAATAATCCTAGGAAAAACCGGGAAAAAATACACACCACTCTACAAAATCTAACCCTGCTTCCATTCTATAAAATCTATTTTAAATTGGCTCTGTAGAAATCATAATAAGTATGATGGGATCACTTATTAAGTATTAAGCAAACTAAAAGGTGATCCCATGAGTGATTTAAGTCGAAACGAGTTAATAAAATTTACTTTAGTGGCATTTAAAGTGGCTAAAATGACTTTACCTGATTATTCCTGTGAAAAATCGAAGCATAAATACACTCAACATCAGCTGATGGCTCTAATATGTCTGATGAAGCGTTTATGATTTGAATATCGTGAATTCATCGCAGCTGTTGAGTTAATGCCAAAAGTACAGGAAATAATTGGCTTAAAATGCGTACCACACTACACAACATTGCAAAAATTTTTCAAACGCTTTGGATCACACTTTTTCGATGAAATACTCAAAGTTACAGTTGAATTATTCGATATTAATGCTCCTTGGGCAGCGGTTGATGGAACTGGACATGTTACTGACCAGGCTAGCCTTTATTACGTGCGTAAAATCAAAAAACAACGTAAAAGTGGAGGAAAAGCTACCCCAAAAATCAAATAGCAATCGACACACGAACACATGCTATATTAGCCCATAAAGTGGTTCGCGGATCTAAACATGATTCTAAAGATGCAATATCAACTATAAGAAAAACCAAGAAGTATCATCCATCTGGGTTCAGTTTAGACAAAGCATTTGGCAAAGAAGAAATTCACAGATTCATAAACGAAGAATTAAGAGCAATCAGCATAATACCGCCTAAAAAAGGAATAAAAAATGGAAAATACCGTTTAAGCATGCTATCACTCTTCAGCAAACCCAAATACAACCGCAGAAGCATAGTAGAAACCGTGTTTTCAGTATTAAAAAGAGTATTTGGCGATAAAAACCAAAGCCGAAGCGACAGACTAAGAAACAAAGAAACAAAACTAAAAAACGAATGCTACAACATATACCTCTACGCAAAACACTTANNATGCATGCAATGCGCAGTGAACTGTCCAGCAGAAGCCATCAGCAAGGAAATCTCCCTAAAAAAAACTGTTCACAAATCCATTAGACAAAATAACCTGCACAAAGCACAGTAAAAAGCTACGTAAATAAAATAAAGCTCCCTGCGATATTTGCATCAAACTATGTCCCATATGTAATGATCGTGAAACCTTCCAAAGACAGGACAACACCATCTACACTGATAAAAAAAGTTATCCCCAGCACCATCAAGCCGGGAAACACGTCAAAAATATGTTACAAAGTAAACATAAA
>PMNN01000070.1:0-3687 GCA_003161815.1 Methanobacterium sp.
TTATTATAAAAAATTTTCTAAGAAAAATCTATTATGAAATATTTTTTGCTACAAAATTTTAAAAAAAATTTTAATTCATGAACTCATTTTTTTTTTAAATATTATTTTCATTTTTTTTTGCAAGTTGAATTTCAAGGTCTGGTCCATTCCACGTTGTAGTAAGTAATATCATTCTCTTGATCCACTACCGCGAAGAGCAGATATTTGTTAACCCCATGCGCCACTCTCACGTAGCTTGAAAGATCAGAAAGTTGAATATTATCGTTTTCAGACGCTACTTTAACCAGATAATTGGAATGACCCTCTCCCGGCGATGTACCCCGTTCGTACAGACGGAATTCAGAACCGTATTTGAAACCCGTTTTTATAATATATCCTCTGTTTCTAAGATCTCGATAAACGATGTATTTAGAGTATAATTTTTTTTCATGTATAATTTGTAATAGATTATCCATGGAAAGTTTTTCATCATTTTTTGAAACCTTAATTTTATCTTTTTCCATTAAATAAAGGGCTTCGATAAGGGAGAGTTGTAATCCTTCATCAGTAAGATTACCGTAATGGCTTTTATTATGGAGTTTCTCGCAGTTATCACCCTTCATGATAACTAAGTCTCCAGATAATTTTGAATTCACTTTTTACACCATGAATAAATTTTTTTTGAAATTATTATCTTTTTTTAAATCGTTGTTACTTGTATGTGGCGTAATATTCGTTTGAATTTCTAGTAAATTGAAAATTTGTTAAAGTTAATTTAAAACGGATTAATTATTATACTATTGCGAGAAATAAGCGAAATATTGATATATATTTAATTCTTGATAAAAATTAATAAATCTGAGATTTAAAGACCTGTAATCCTTATACCAGCCAGTTTTATTTTATTCCTAATATTCAAATTTATAAGCAAAGGAGTAATCTTCTCCACAATTCGAGCGTTCTCTAAAGAGCCACAATCAATCCCTCTTACACCTGGAATCTTCTCCGCTAATTGTATAACCTCTGCTTTAGCATTATTATTATCTCCAGAAATTAAGCAATCACAATCAACATCTGCTTCAATATTGGTTAGGCTAGCCGCACTTATATTGTTAAAGGCTGATATAACAATGGGTTTTTCATCCTTTAAAAATTCCGCAGTTCTTTCTGCTGCTGAACCCTCCCAAACATTGACATACCTAACGGGTTTCCCGCCAATACAGGTATCTAGTGGAACAGTGGCATCTATTAATATTTTATCTCCAACATGGTCTTTTATACTGAATATAGTCCCCATCTGAGCCTGCAGAGGAACAGTCATGATCAACAAGTCAGCTTTCTCTGCAGCTTTACTATTAGTCGTACCACAGATATTAATGTTATCATCCTTTAACATGTTTTTAATCAAATTAACTGTATTTTCAGCTTTTTTCACGTCTCTTGAGCCTATAATAACTTCTAAACCAGCTTTTGCAAATCTTAATGCTAATCCTATCCCTTGATCTCCTGTCCCACCAACTATTGCAAGTTTCATTTATAAATATCCCCTTTAAAAATTTTAACCTAATTTTTTAAAAAAATCCTTATAAATTCATATCACTGAATTATGATTTTAATCATAGCATTATTAAATTTTTCATTTTAATTATTTTCGAATTTTTTTAGATAATTAAGACTATCCTCCACATCCTTAGGATGTTCCACTTCCACCACTAGGAAATTATTGAAATTAATTCTCTTAAGTCCATTAATTAAGGATTTAAAATCTAATCCATTTTCTTTATTATATCCCAAAGCATTATGGCTATCATAAGATCTGTCATTATCTGAGAGGTGTATATGCTCTATTCTGGATGATTTAAGCATATCTTTAATAGTGAACCTATTATTATGGGCGTGCCCTACATCAAGGGTGATATAAGCATCAATATCTAAAACCAGATTTTCAAGCTCTTTTAAATCCTTGTAAAGTAATCCTTCAATATTGGGCATGTTCTCAACGCACATTTTAACCCCCATTTCTTGAGCGTATAGTGAACATTCCATTAATGAATCCTTATTATATTGGAGGATTTTATCCTTAAATCTACGACCTAAAATTGGTATATGACCGGGATGAACCACTACCACTCCTGAATCAATTTCAAATGCTGTATCCATAGATTTTTTAATTTCAGAAATGGAAGTTTTCCGAATAACCTCATTGTGGGAGGCCAAGTTTAAATCAGATAAAGGTGCATGTATACTAATTTCAATGTCATAGGAATCCAAAAGATCGTGTTCAATAGAATCATATGGATATTCATTTATAATTTCACAGTAATTCACATTAATATTTACAAGATGATTAAAAATATCTTTCAATGGACTGGGATAGAATGGAAGTGTGGAAACACTGATTTTCATTATAAAATACTTCCTAAGATATTAAATAAAATTAATTTTTTTAAGAATTCTAAAAAAATCCTTAATTACATTTCAACAATTTTTATCAGGTTATAAAGAATCTCAATATTTTAGATTCAAAAATACGTTTTTTTTTATTAATCATTTTCTAAATTTTTTTATTCTTTCCTTAACCTGGCCATTATTGGTGTATTCAGTTTTAAGGCATCTAAAATTATATTAGCAAGTTCTATATCCTTTTTAATCTTTATATTTGCTTTTTTACCTACCGTAGCTGTGAAAAGATATTCATTATCTACCAAAATATCAAAGGGAGTGCCAATAACATCTTTACTAAAATTTAGAACGAGATAGTTTCCTGCGAGCTCTACGTCAATACTGGTCTGTTCCTCCATTTCACGTTCTAGAAGAGATTCAACACCAATACTGATTCCCAATTTCTTTTCAACTTCATCAATGGTTTTACCCTTCTTACCAATGAGTTTAGGTATATTTTTTTCATCTAACCACACCGTGGCTCTTTTATCAGATTTCATATCCACTTTAACCGCTGCTTCCGGAATTCTCCTTTTCACTTCTTGAGTGATCTCTCGCTCAACTATTTTCTGCATAGGTGTTTTTTCAAATTTAGTTTTACCCACTTCCATTACGATAGTCTGCTCTCCATAAGTGTATACCTCATGCTTAAGATCGCCTGTTTCAAAGTCCCGTATTTCTATTACAGGTCGAGATAAATCCGCTTCCAGCATACCTGTGGGCACCTTAACAGTCAAATTTACATCGTATATTGCTGCTACACGACCCTCATTTATGAAGATAGTAGTATCCACAATAGATGGAATCATTCCAAGCTCTACTCGTCCAATAATCCTTTGAATTGCATCTATAGGTCTGGTGGCGTGTACCACTCCAATCATTCCCACACCAGCCAATCGCATATCGGCAAATATCCTGAAATCCTTGGTTTTACGTAACTCATCGTAGATAGTATAATCGGGACGTACTAATAGTAATATATCAGCTGTTTTAGCCATATCCCCTTCAAGTGGCGCGTATTGTGTTATAGCATCCCCTACTTGTAAATCTCGAGGTGATTCCATGGTTTTCACTATAGCACCCAGATTTTTACTATAAAATTCTGCGGCAGCTTGAGCAAATGTAGTTTTACCTGCGCCCGGAGGTCCTGCAATTAATATACCCTTAGCAGTGTCTCTTAAACGTTCTATAAGTTGATTAGGGAGTTTATAATCTTCAAGAGAAACACTAGCCACTGGTCTCACGACTGTAATTTCAACTCCATCT
>PMNN01000070.1:3694-13745 GCA_003161815.1 Methanobacterium sp.
GGAACTACGTTTTCTTTGAGATGAATAGACATAGTAGTTTCATCAAAAAACTTCCCAATCTCTAGTTCCTTATATCCTACCATTTCCTGTTTGAGATATATTGCTTCTAAACCCTGGGCTTCCGCCACCTCTTTTTGAACTCTGTCACTTGTAATTAGCACTGCCTCGTATTCACCGGCGCAATTACGGATCATGGCGTCTATCTCCCCTCCCCGTGCTAAAGAAATCTCTTCTAACGTGGGTCTCCTCCCCACATACTTTAAACCAATCTTACCNNTAAACCATTAAAACCAGTTTCTCTACCTTTATTCGCCTGATTTTCCAGTTCAGATATAACTGCCTCGGGAATTATCACCTCGCATCCCTTGAATTCTTTATCCTGCACTATTTTGGTGATTCTACCATCCACAATTACACTTGTATCTGGAACAATCTTCATTTTTATTTCTCCCCATAGATTTTTTCAGGCTCAAAAATTTTTTCCTTAATAATATTTAAATTAAATCCATTATCATTAGTTATCTCTCTATAGAAACAGGTATAATAACCTTCATGACATGCAGCTCCTTCTTGCTTGACTTTTAAAAGTAAAGCATCCTTATCACAATCAGTTAATATTTCCATCACGGTTTGAATGTGTCCTGAGCTTTCACCTTTAAACCATAATTTATTCCGGGAAGTGCTCCAGTAATGAGCCTTACCTGTTTCAAGAGTCATTTTAAAGGCTTCAAAATTCATGTATGCTACCATAAGCACTTCCGACGTTCTATAATCCTGTGCAATGACAATTATCAACTTTTCACCATTTATCTGGTGTCTGAAGTTCAATTGAGGGTAATCCATATTAAATCATCCTAATATCTTAAATTATTTTATTACTAGAATATTTATACAATACATATTAACTAATTTTTCGAAATTTAAATACCAATTTCTTTAAGATAATCTGATACTTTATTAATCTCCATTAATTCCTGAAGGCCCGAATCCATATTCTTTAAGGTGATTTTTCCCTCTTTAAGATCTCTTTCACCCACTACGATTACATAACTTACACCTAAATTATCAGCCTGAGCTAAGATCTTTTTAAGTTTACGGCCCATCAAATCCACATCAGTTTTAATACCATCCTTCCTCAGCATCTGAGCTATTTCAAAAGCTTTTAATTTAACATCTGCAGATATAGGGGCAACAAATACATCTACCATACTGGTTTGAGGCTTTTCTATTCCACATCTTTTCACGCACTCCACCAAACGATCGAATCCAAAGGCGAATCCAGTGGATTCCACCTTTTCACCACCAAATAATTCTATTAAATTATAGGTTCCCCCACCACTTATCTGTTTCTGAGCACCCAAACTATGCACATAAATCTCAAATACAGCTCCAGAATAATAATCTAAACCACGGGCAATGCCCAGATTTACAGTATATTTCATAAACCCAAATGCCTCTAATATTTTTAAGAGTTCCTCAAGTTCTTTTAATGCTTTAGATGCGCTTTTATTATGATTTATAAGTTCATAAACTTTTTTTATTATCTCCCTATTACCATTCATATCCACCAGTTTAATGAGAATATTATTAGTATTAGAATCTATTTTAAATTCTTTTAAAATAGCTTTAAGTTCCTCGACTTCGCCTTTATCAACAATGGCCATAATTTTATCCTGTTCCTCTTTGGATACATCTGCTTCATCGAGTATTCCTCTTATTATTCCCAGGTTTCCGATGTGTATTTCGAAATCTTCCAATCCCAGTTCTTCAAGACAGTGGGCAGCCATTGCTATGATTTCTGCTTCAGATTCTGGCGATTTCCCTCCAATCAGTTCACATCCTAATTGCCAGAATTGCCTCCATCTACCTTTCTGTGGTCTTTCATATCGGAAGCAGCTCCCATAATAATACATCTTAATAGGTTTAGATTTTTTTTGTAATTCATTAATGTATAAACGCGCAACTGGAGCTGTTAACTCAGGTCGGAGGGCTAAATCCCTGCCTCCTTTATCCTGAAAATGATAAATTTGCTCCATTATTCCATCTCCTGATTTCATAGTGAATAGCGCTAAATCTTCAAATAAAGGGGTTTTGATCTCTTGATAACAGTAAGCCTCAAATATTCTTCTTAAGGTGTTTTCCACCTGTTTTCTTAATCTCATCTCATCAAAAAGGAAGTCTCTTGTTCCTCTTGGTCTCTGAATGTCCATTTATAGTTCTCCTGGCCTTTATGACATTGATAAATTTGGATAAATTGTAAATCTCTAAATTAAAATGGTTTAAATAATGAATAGGTCAAATTTTGGATTTTAAATATTCCGTAAATTTAAAATTAAAATTTTTTTTGGATAAAATTCTATTATGATTTAATGAAATAAAAAATGATGAATTAATTTATTTTATTAGTAATATTTGAGATATTCATTCATCATTTTAGGGAATGATTTAGCACTTAAAAACCTTAAACCCAGTCTTTCTGCCCAAACCTTAATTCCTTCATCAGCAGCCACTACTCCTGCTCCTAATTCCTTGGCCAAAAGCAGCACATCCAGATCAGGAGCGCTGTCAAGAGTTCCTTTTCTTAAAGCTAACCTGTAACGTTTCCTAAAGTCAGCTATGGCTTTGCCTATTACCTCAACTTCAATCTGGCTTTTTTCAGCTCCACGAGACATTCTAACCATGGATTCTACAGATGCTTCCCATATTGCATTTTCAGATATCCGCATACCCTTATTCATTCTTTCTCTCATATCCTGAACATATTCATAAAATATCTCCGAAGGTATTTTGGTATCGTATCGGTTAGGAGTTTTTTTAACAATCCAAGTATCAGCCTTCACCATGACCTCGTCGGGACACTCGTATCTAGCCATATATTCTGAAAACTCCTTATAAGTTATAGGAGGCATATGACAACTCATATTAAGTTTTATTCTTGAATTCGCAATTAGTTCAATTAAAAAATCTACAGTTTTTACTAGATCACCATCTCCGAAGTCATCTCTAAGTTGATTATCAGTGAATGCAGTTGTATCCAGNNAATGCAGTTGTGTCCAGAACAAACCTTTGTTTTGCCAATATTTTAATCACCCCCATTAAATGTAAAGTATTAAAATTATTTAATATAGAATCTATTAAACCTCATATAATTTCTTTTTTAGAGCTATATTGTAAATTATAATGCTTAAAGCTTTTTAATAAAATTTTCTGATTTTAAAACACTTATACCAGTATTTTCTCCTACGACTTCTATTTGAATAATCCAATCAGGGTTATGTTCATCCATTTCAATTCCTAATTTCTCGGTTATTTCCTGAGAAATAGAGTTTAAAAAATCCTCTTTGGATTTAATATGTTCCCTACCCCTTATATCACCTCTAACAATAAAAGTTTTACCGCTCTTTATCTTATCCCTACTGATGGTTGATACCTTTTCGGCAATAAGATCTGGTCGGGTTCTTACCACCAGTTCAATAGGTACAATTTTGGATATTACAGTTGTAGGAGCATCAGCTAACTTTTGTGTAATCACTAATGGATCAGAGCCTGACTCTATTAGAACTACATTCTGGAATTCAGTTTCTTTTACATCGAATAAGTTTTTCTCATCCTGCAATGCTAACTCTATCTCTTCTATTCCAAGCAATTCTTCCCCAGCCTCTGATGTTTTATGACCTTTAAAGGTTACTAACAAATTGAATCTCTCTGTGGGATTCATATCATCACCTCGATGGATAATTAATAAAGTACTTATTTCAAAAAGTTCCTTGTTTTTTATTTTATCTCTGCTAATATTTATTATTCTTGTCATCTAAAATTGTATACGATGCTTTATGATAACTGGTAAAACAAAATTGTTAGGACTGATAGGTGATCCTGTAGAACACACTCTATCACCATATATGCACAATGCAGCGTTCAAGTTTCTTAACTTAGACTATGTTTATGTTCCTTTTCATGTTAAAAAAGGCGGACTTAAAGCTGCTATTCATGGGGCTAAATCTCTGGAGATTAAAGGTTTAAACGTGACCATTCCACATAAAACTGATGTAATACATTATCTGGACGTTCTTGATCGTACTGCAAAACTTATAGGTGCTGTTAACACCATAAAATTTGAAAATGAGATTAAAGGGTATAATACTGATGGATTAGGCGCTGTTAGAGCTATTGATGAAACAACCAGTGTTAAAGATAAAAAAATTGTAATACTCGGTGCAGGAGGTGCTTCACGTGCCATATCTTTCCAAATTATGTTATGTGGTGCGGAAAGATTAATTATCGCTAATAGAACATTGAAAAAAGCTTTTATATTAAAAAAGAATCTGGTTGAGAAATTAGATGCTGATGTAGAAGCAATTGATCTTGGAGAAAAACTTAAAGAAGAGTTAAAAGATGCCGATATACTCATAAATACCACTCCCATTGGCATGTATCCTAATATCCATCAAAAACCATTAGTTACCTCAGAAATGATGCATGAAAACCTTATTGTAAATGATATTATATACAACCCCCTTGAAACTGGTATTTTAAGGGAAGCTCTTAAAGCAAGTGCAAAAACAGTTACTGGAGTTAAAATGCTCATTTATCAAGGAATTGAATCGTTTAAAATTTGGACTGGCGTTGAACCTCCAGTTAAAGTGTTCGAAGAAGCTTTAGCTAAAGTATTAAAATAATTTTAAATATTTATAGGAGTAATGTGAATAATGGAAAATATACCTATAACTGATAATCATATACATGTAGATCCCATAAACGGGAAAGGACCTATTGAGGTAGCTAAAAAGTTTCACAGAGCTGGTGGAACTGTCATGATCATCCCTAACAAACCTACCTGGACAATTGGAGATTCATGTAACTTCCAGGAAACCATGGATCAAGTGATCAAATATGTTAATGAAATAAATACTAATGTCGATGTAAAGGCATTTGCAATTGTAGGAGCACATCCCGCAGAACTTAGTAGACTTATAAAGGAAGGTATACCTTTAAAAAAGGCAGAAGAGATGATGAAGGATGCTCTTTCTAATGCCCAGAGATTAGTTAGTGAAGGTAAAGCAATAGGGATAGGGGAAATTGGACGGCCTCATTATGAAGTTTCTCCTGAAGAGTTAGAGATACATAATAAGCTTATTTTATATGCTATGGAACTTGCAGTAGATGTAGAATGTGCGGTACAGCTTCATACGGAAAGTTCTGGAGAAAAACAATTTTTAGAGTTTGCTAGAATGGCTGATGAAGCCGGTATGGATAGATATAAGGTTGTCAAACATTTTTCAGGGCCATCAGTGCTTGAAGAAGAAAATCATGGATTAACACCGTCTCTTATTGCAACTAGAAAAGTAATAATTGAAGGACTGAGAAAAGGAAATAATTTTCTTATGGAAACCGATTATTTAGACATGAATAGTAGACCCGGAGCAGTTTTAGGTCCAAAAACCGTTCCCAGACGAACCAAAGAATTATTACGAAATGAAACCTTAACTGAAGAAGACGCCCACAAAATTCATGTGAAAAACGTGGAAAAAGTTTACGGAATCGATTTATCTAATTTATGATTATTCTTGGACAACATATTTGTATAGAATCACCTTATTTTTGAATAAAATTAAAAAACCTAGATAATTGAATATGATCTCATATAAGAAAAATTTATTCATATTAAATTCTACCCAAAAAAATATTTTAATGTCCTCCCAGAATAAAACTCACTACACCTATGATAATTCCTACAATAACTATTTCTATACTGGTTTTCAATAGACTTTGTCGTGATACTATTCCTAAATAAATACCTAATATCACCAGGGCGGTGAAACATAGGGTTATAGTTGTTACGGTGGCTGTAAATCTGCTGGATAAAATTAAGAATGGAGTCACTGGAACCAGAGAACCTATAAAACTGGAAAATCCATGNNGTAAACATGCTCATGTAAACTCTTCTTTTAGCCTGCTTATGGATAACCGTGCCATCTAATTTACCCTCATTTAACATCATCTTATCTTCTAATTCACGAATATTACGAAATTCTTCAGCTCTTTCACCAATAAAAGAACCAAAAGCGTTGGAAAGAGCTAAAGCGATGCCTCCACTCAGGCCAGTGAGACCTATTACCAGGTTAGGGATATGCAACCCTCCGGCACTAACCACGCCACTTGCAGCTAAAATCACCCCCATCACAGCTAGAATACCATCCAGAGTACCTAGTGCAATGTAGCGACTCATGCGGAAATATTCACTAATAAATTCGCGTATATTCATTTATTTAGATTCTCCGTAAAAAATCTGATTTTCAACCTCTACCCAGTTCCTTGTGTGCTCTGGCTAAATGTCCAGCAGCTAATGCTCCCAGGAGGGATAGTTCACCTGCTAATACTATTCCGGCAACTATTTCCGCGAATTTCTTTACTTTACCAGTACCGTAGGCATCCATAATTTCCAAGGATTCCTTGGCTGTTTCAAGTCTTGTACCACCGCCTATTGTGGCTAATGGTACATCAGGTAAAGTTACGGAAAAATAGAGGTCTCCTTCCGTTTCTTCAGCAGTGGTTATTCCTAAACTACCCTCCACAATATGGGCTTCATCCTGTCCTGTGGCTAGATATATTGCACCGATCATGTTAGCATAATGGGCGTTGAATCCCATGCTCCCTGATACGGCTGATCCAATCAGGTTTTTTGAGATGTTAACTTCAACTATGGCTTTTGAAGTTGTTTTAAGTTTTTCCTCCACAATTTTTTGGGGGATGATGAGTTCGGCTATAAGAGTTTTTCCTCTGCCTTCTATTAGGTTCAAGCTGGAGGGTTTTTTATCCACGCAAACATTACCGCTTAGAGCTATTTCATGAGCGCCGGTTTTATATGTTAGAAGATTGATGGCATTTTCGGTGGCGATGGTAACCATATTCATACCCATACTGTCACCGGTAGTGTAAACAAATCGAGGATATATATATCTGCCCACTATTATTATAGGATCGATTTTAAGTAGCTTGCCATGTCTGGTGGTAACCTCAGCGGCTTTTTTAAGTTCTTTGAAGTGATCTTTAATCCATGTTTTTATTTTTAATGCATGATCCACTGATTTAGCCTTTATAACTGGCGCTCTGGTCATTTTATCATCTGCTATGCGAACTGTGGCTCCTCCAACTGCAGATATAACTGAACATCCCCGGTTAACCGATGCCACCAGTGCACCTTCTGAAGTAGCCAATGGTACATAGAAATCTCCCTTTGCGTACTCACCCTTAAGTTTAAGTGGCCCCGCTAATCCTAGGGGTATTTGAATGGTTCCTATGGGATTTTCTATATTTCTTTTAACGGCTTCTTCCATGTTTAATGAGTAATTGGAAATATGCTCCAGAGTGGTTTTGGAGATTTCCTCTATGAAACTGCGTCTAATATCTACGGCTTCATCGACTGTTTTAGTAAATTTTTCGATTTCATGTAATTTAATCTCATTATTTAAAAGTTTTCCAATAATTTGATCTTTTTCTACCATATCTCTCATCTAAAAAAGGTTTTTGTCCATAAAAGAAGTATAAAACATATATTATTTTAAAATTTAATAAAAATGATATTCAATAAAAATTTTTTTGGAGTTCAGAAATATTCTTTTATAAATTCAGCTATTTCTGATGGTCTGCTTGCCACCTGCACACCTGCAGTTTCCAAGGCTTTTATCTTACTTTTCGCTGTCCCGCTTTCACCCTCAATTATAGCTCCCGCATGGCCCATTCTTTTACCTGGTGGTGCGGTTACTCCTGCAATGTAGGCAATGACAGGTTTCTGGATTCTTTCTGCTATGAATTCAGCCGCTTTTTCCTCCGCGTTGCCTCCGATTTCTCCAATCATAACCATAGCATCAGTTTCACTGTCATCTTCAAACATTTGTAATACATCTGCAAAATCCATTCCCACCACAGGGTCTCCTCCAATACCTAGACAAGTGCTCTGCCCCATTCCAGCTCGAGTTATCTGTTGAGCGACTTCGTAGGTGAGAGTGCCGCTTCGGGATACTATGCCAATGTTTCCCTCCTCGAATATGTGGGTGGGCATTATTCCCAATTTACCCACTCCGGGTGTTATAATTCCTGGAGTATTAGGTCCAATGACGATAGTGTCATTCTGTCTGGCGTACTCTACTATCTGCATGGAATCATGTACCGGGATATGTTCAGTGATTATCACTACTGAATCAAGCTGTGAAATTGCTTCAAAGGCAGCGTCCATGGCGAAGGGTGCGGGGACAAATATGATAGATGCATTTATATCTAATTCTTCCTTAGTTTCCATTATTGAGTTGTAAACATTGATTTCCCCGAATTTCTGTCCACCTTTTCCGGGGGATGTTCCAGCTAACACTTTAGTGTTATATTTAAGCATCTCTTGAGTGTGAAAGGATCCCTGCTTTCCAGTAACACCCTGCACTACACATTTCGTGTTTTCATCTAGAATTATCATATTCTTTATTCTCCTAGAAAAAATCTATTTTCTAAATTTATTCTACTGATTACTGTGATATTCCTTAAATTATCATCAATAAAATTGGTTAAATTTTAGTATATTCCTAATCTATAAGATAATTCATTTTTTATTTAGATTTTTTATCCCAAAATCCGCATACGATTTGATAGGGGCACTGCTAAATCCATTACATTACCATTCATATAAGCTGAAACCGATATTATAACACTTCCAGGGATTACGTAGGATGGACTGCCTCTCTTTACAAGATAAACATTCTTGTTACCCAGAGCAGCACCCACCATGGCTCCTGCAATTACACCTATACTTTCTATATCCTCTACAGTTGCAGCTATCACAGGATCGTCTGTTTTATCAGAAACATATCCCACTCCAGGTATTCGGCGTATACCGTCTTTTATTTGTCCCCCAATATCCGTAACACCATCCATGCCTTTAGCTGATTGGATTGCGGAGTTTGCTACTTCTCCGACAAATGATTCCCCCCCATAGGTATCAAAAGCTAATATTATACCATCAGGATATCTATCCTGTCTTATAACTGCTTCAGCATAGGATATGCCTTCACCAGCCCCTTCCGGTTGAGGTGATATACCACTTATATCTCCCAAATTTTCAGCATTTTTCCGTAAAATTTCTACAATACCCGCATTCACTGTTTCTAAACTTTCATCCGGCACAAATGCACTGATAACCAGGTCATCTCCCGTGATATTAGTTAAATCAGCTTTATAAGCTCCTATTTCCAGAAGCTGTGGAATATCCCTTTTTATTTTTCTCACCAGTTCGTTGCTGCAAGATACATCATTACTGGAGATATCGGCTCCAATGGAAGTTAACTTCAAAATAATCACCATGTTTAAATTAAATATAATTTATCATAATTATCTTAGATTATATAGACAATATAATGTTATAGTTGTTTTTATAGATTTATCATAAATTTGAATTTATTTGATCAACTAAATGAAACTTAAAATTATTACTTAACTTAAAATTTCAGGGGAGTATTTTACTTGTCAAAACCGATGATATGCGTTCCCATACTTAAGAAAAGTATTGATTCAGCTTTAAAAACTGCAGATAAATCCATCAAACTTGGTGCAGATATTCTGGAGTTGAGAATAGATGCCCTAGAGAATCCAGATTCTGATGAGATTCGAAATTTATTAGATAACTTGGATCATAGATTTATAGCTACCAATCGGAAGCGTGCAGAGGGTGGATTCTTTAAGGGATCTGAATTAGAGAGAATAGAAATCTTAGTTGAAGTTGCAGAATCTGTGGATTTTGTTGATATTGAATTACAAACTGAGGCTAAATATAGATCAAAAGTAATAAAGGCATCCAAATCCAGTATAATTTCCTATCATGACTTGGATAAAACACCCAGTATGGCAGAACTATTGGATGTAGTGGAAAAAGAAAAAAAGTTGGGTGATTTCGCCAAATTCGCGGTGACGCCTCGAAATATGCAGGATACTCTAACTGTTCTAGAAGTGCTTTCCCGTGTCAGTAATACCATTGGAATTTCTATGGGTGAACTGGGTAAATACACTA
>PMNN01000192.1 GCA_003161815.1 Methanobacterium sp.
AATCATTGAAAATCGAATAGAAACACCAAAACACGTTTTAACAGATTTTAAAGATCATATTTATACTTATATCGGACAGAATTCAGAAACAATAAAAAATAGAATGGAAGGCCTTAGAAAAGAAGATGAATTTTTACTTTTTTCTTTAATGCTTGGAAATATTTTACAAGTAACAAGATTAGAACAAAAAAAATACATTGATCATAAATTAATAATCCCTGATTTTCTTTTCGCTGTAAAAATGCCTGAGTTGGATAAAGAAGAACTTTTAGTGGCGCAAAGGTTTTTTGATGAAGTAAAAAAGATGAGGAAAGGTGAAAATGAATTCTATATATCTTTGAAATATTATGAAAAAATTAAATTTTACGCAGCCTTATATAATTTTCCTTTATATTTTGCTATACAAATGGATAATGAACATCCTGCTTGGTTTTTAGTATTAGCCGAAACATTTGAAAAGTATGGAGAAATTCAAAGTAAGAAAGTAAATAATCGTAAGGAAAAATGCTTTGTGATTAATGGTGTTGAATTACTAAATTACGATTATTCGGGAATTTTATTATCAAATTACCTTACTTTAGTTCCCGCTGGCTTAAAAATTGGCCTCAAGTTTGACACTCTGTCTGAAGAAAAAACGTATAGCAACGTTATTAATGTCCAAATGACTTATGAATCCAAAGTAGTAAATTTTGAAGATGAAAATAAGTTATTAAATAGTATATTTTTAAAAATTTGCAATTATCTGCGGGCTTGCAACAAAATGAAAGGAACATATACCGAAATTGTTGATAAAAATGATAAAACTATAAAATGGCGGACAGATATCAATTTTTATATTTTATATTATCATTTAATTTTATCTTGTTACTTATATGTTAAAAATCAAATCGAAGAAGACAGTAATCCTAAAAATATCGATAATATTCCATACTTTTTAGAAACTTTCAATGAATTAGATAATAATATTGTAATGATGATAAAATATGTTATTAATCAAATGGCTCAAAAAAATATGATAAAGCCTATAAAAATGATTCCTAATTAATTTCAAAAGGATAAATTCTTTAACAGATATTTACATTACCTCTACAGATTTAAGAAAATGAAATCTCTTTAATAATTTTTTTCCTCAGACAATACAAAGTTGATGGTATATAATACTTTTTTTAAATCTAAACTCATTAATACATCTTCTATAGTAAAATAAATGGACTAATGTTATCGTTCATATATTCTATATTTTATGGTTACTCGAGCATACGAAAAATTAATTTTTTAATGAAAATGAGTTAAACAAGGAAGAGTAACGAATTTAGAATGATGATTTAATGTTATTGCATATTCCGGAGAAAAACTCCAATTAAATGTTAAACTCTGTGAAAAATTTATTTAATTGTTATTATAAAATAGTTTAATATCTATTTTAAATTTGAATAGCATATAAACGACCATGGGGGTAACAATACAACACTATAGCGAAATAAATTTGTTATTTCAAAATCAAGGAGACTTCCTGCAGCTAAAGACAACTAAACTGGCTACGAGAAATAGGATTCAAAAAAATGTCTAATAGTTAATTTTTGAATTATCTAATGTGTGCATCAGTTGACTCGCTAAACAAATACTATGCATCGCAGCTTCCTTTGAGATATTTAAATTATTGTGGGCTTTGGGGTTACGAATTGCTTGGATAGAACCCGCAAAAATAAATCTATATCCTGTTTGACGATTCAAGCCATTTTGAGATGATAAATCATTGTCAACTTGAATGCAAGGTAAATCGGGCCTATTTGCTTTGTACGAAAAAGCTTTTTGCATTAAACTTACTCCATCATCTTCAATACCGGTTTTGTTTTTATAAATTGTCTTAATTTGAGAATTTACTTCCTTAAATGCTGATTCAACTGCATCGGCGTAATGTCCATCATCGAACTTATTCTTTGAAACATTAATAATTTCAGGGTGTATGATTCTCCAATAGGAATCATCTGCGCCAGATAACAATAATTTTACCTTTTTTTCAAGAGGGCCGTACGTTTCATCCAAATACCTTACAATATCATCTGATGTTTTTCCAGCTAAAATAAAATCATCTGTTCCCCAAAAATTCATATGCTTTAGATTCAATGAACATTTTTCGTTAATTTTATTGATGCATTCATCAATTAAACGATGATATTTATAATATTCATTTTCGAATTCCGTTAAGTCTCCCAATTTATGATAACCTGCTGATGCTAAGATTTTCGGAATTAAATTTCCCAGGGTCAATAAATTGGCTTCACAATCTTTTTCCATAAGAACCGCCTTGATACCAATATCACAATTGGTTTCCATTAAGATAATAAGTCCCTACAATTTTTAACTGACAAATACTCTAATATCAATTTTTTATTAGTCTCTATATATTTTTCTAAATAGTTTAAAATAAATTACCCATGCAGATACAGGAACCGAGTCAATTCGTTTGACTTCCGCATATCGGAGTTTTACGAAGTAGATGCAGCCTATTTCAACCATCAGAGTTTAACACAATCAATTTTATGATTCAAAATCTGAGAAATGGCTAAATATTGATTCAGTGGGCTATATAAGATGATAAATTTACAACCTATTTGATATTAAATAAAAAAATATTTCATAAATTTTTTCATTTACATATATTCAAAAGTTTAGTATAATATTATTGTAACATAAAGCAAAATATATTCTACTTTAATTACAACTGGGTGATTTTTGTTATTGATTTTAAGATAAGTCTAACGGAATTATAAACCGATGAAGTTTAATAATAAAAATAAATTATTATTAAGAACAGTTCAATATAATAGTTTAATGGATTAAATCCTGAATAATTTGATCTTGGTATTAAAATGATATTAAATTGGCTTAATATTAGAACAATTAATAACTCTTTAAACTTGGGTTTTGAAGAATTTGTTACGCAATTAGCTAGGAAAGAGGATGTTCCTAATAAAAAACGATTTATTAGGAAAGGAAGCCCAGATGCGGGTGTTGAATGTTTTTGGATTCTTGAAGACGATTCTGAATGGGCATGGCAAGCTAAATATTTTATTAGCAGTTTAACAAGTGCTCAATGGGGAGAAATAGATACTTCAGTTAGAAATGTCATACAAAAACATAAAAATGTCGAAAAATATATCATTTCGATGCCTATTGATCCTCCAGATTCTAGAATAAAAGGGCAAACATCATTATTACAAAAATGGGAAGATCATGTCGATAAATGGAAGAAATGGGCTGAAGCTGAAGATATGGAAATCGAATTTATACCGTGGTGGGCTTCTGATTTAATAGAACGACTCCAAAAACCTGAGAACTCAGGATTAACTTACTTTTGGTTTAGTAAAGAAGAATTTACTGATGAATGGTGCAAAGAACAAGTTGAAAAAGCAACAATTAATTTAGGGAATCGATATACACCTGAATTAAACGTTGAATTAGATATTGCTAAAATATTTAATGGATTAGCAAGAAATGAACACTTTAGATCTGAATTTCGAGATAAAATAAATATTCTTCTTATTAATTTCAAAAAGTATTTTTCTCGCTTGAAAACAGAAATTGTTATTGATTATGAAGAAGAATTCTATGAGCAAATTGATAAACTCGTCCAGGAATTTAATCTATTACAATTTGAAGAAGCGGAAAAATTTAATTTAGAAAAAACTGATGAAACAATAAGTAACTTAGAAAAAATATTATTACAAATTGAAAATAAAATTACTGATTTAAAGGCAGAAAATGAAGAAGGTTTTGATTATCAAACGGAATCGAATTATCTAAACGAAATGCTTCTTCATCTGGATCAATTTAAAGATTTTATTAATGGAGTTATGGTTCAGCTCACTAATAAACCGTATTTATTATTAAATGGTAAACCTGGAATCGGTAAATCTCATTTACTTGCTGATGTTGCTAATAAAATAATATCTGAAGGTGAAAATACAATTCTGTTACTTGGCCAGCATTTCACCAGTAGTGGAGATCCTTGGACAAAAATATTTAAACAACTAAAATTTAAAGACAGTGAAGACGAATTTTTGGGAGCATTAGAGTCAAAGGCACAAACTCAAGGTTCTAGGTTTATTATTTTTATAGATGCTATAAATGAGGGAAACGGGAAACTATTCTGGCCAGACCATTTACCCGGATTTATAAAAAGTTTTGAAAAATATAAGTGGTTGGGTTTAGTTTTATCCGTACGTGACTCGTATATTAACTTAATTAGACCTGATGATGAACCATTAAATAGCTTAATTATTCGTTATCATCATCCTGGCTTTAGTGATGTAGAATATCAAGCTGTAAAACTCTTTTTTGATTATTATAATATTGAACTGCCTACAACGCCTTTTTTAAATCCAGAATTTCAAAATCCATTATTCTTAAAACTTTTTTGTGAAGGTCTTAATAAATCGGGCCTAAATAGAATTCCCGATGGAATGCAGGGTATCACGAAAATTATGAACTTCTTCACCCAGAGTGTAAACAAACGTTTAGCATCCCCAAAGGAATTTAATTATCATGAAAATATCCATATTGTTAATAAAGTAATCAATATACTTGTAGAATATAAAATAGAAAATCATGTAAGTTATATACCTCTTGAAGAAGCTTATACTTTAATAGCAGATTTACAAGCCGAATATAATATTCAAGGTAATTTTATTGGAAGTCTAATCTCGGAGGGAATCTTATCAGAGGATCTCTTTTGGAAAGATAAGGATGAATATGAAACTGGAATTTATATAACATATGAACGTTTTGATGATCATATAGCTGCTTCATATTTACTAAATAATGTCGACTCAGATTCTTTACCAAACGAATTTTATGATGGAGGGCGTTTATATAAGTTCACAAAAGATAAAAGAGCCCTTAATCGTTATAGTGGGATCATTGAAGCTTTATCTATTCAATTACCAGAAAAATTCGATAAGGAACTCTACGAAGTTATGCCTGAGATGAAAGGTTTAGATAAATGGGATGAAAGACGTATTTCAGTTCAAATTGCCGAAGCATTTGTTTCCAGTTTATTATGGAGAAAATACTCCACAATAACTGAAAAAGTCCTAGATTATATTTATAATGTTGTTTTAAGGTTTCAGGGCCCTTATAACCAATTTTGGGATACATTGATTTCAATTGCACCTTTGACAGATCATTTATTAAATGGGGATAAAACTCATGAAATACTGAGCAGATTCACATTAGCTGATAGAGATGCATCATGGACAACGCTTATCCATTATGGATGTAGTTATGATACTTCTACTAAACGACTTATTGAATGGGCTTGGTCAACTGAAGAAAAAAATCACATATCTGATGAATCGATTAGATTATCTTCTATAATGCTAGCTTGGTTTTTAACAAGCACAAATCGGAGATTAAGAGATTCAACCACTAAGGCACTTGTTTGTCTTTTAAAAGATAGAATTAATGTACTTATTGACGTTTTGAGTAAATTTGAAGAGGTAAATGACCCCTATGTTTATGAAAGACTTTTTACAGTTGCATATGGATGTGTTTTGAGAACTCATAATACCGATTTTCTAAAAGAATTAAATGAATATATTTATAAAACAATTTTTGACAAAGATTTAGTCTATCCACACGTGCTTTTAAGGGATTATGCAAGAAATACAATAGAATATGCACTATACTTGGAAATTGACATAAATATAGACGTAAATAAGATACGACCTCCATACTCAAGTAATTTCCCATTAATTCCAGATGATGACCAAATAAATGATTATGAATTAGAAATTGAACGCGATAACCCTCAAAATTACAATCATAGTCAAAATATGATTTTACATTCTATGCAAGTTGAACATACAAGGGAAGGTCAAGTAGCTTTCTATGGCGACTTTGGTCGATATGTTTTTCAAGGTAATTTTAGCAATTGGAAAACTCAACTTGACGTGATAGATCTCAAAAATATAGCAATCAAACGAATCTTTGATTTAGGCTACGATGTTGAAAAACATGGAAGATTTGATGATGAAATCCAAACTAGACATCATAATCGTCACTATGTCGCAACCGAAAGGATTGGGAAGAAATACCAGTGGATTGCCATGCACGAGTTATTAGCACAAGTTTCAGATAATTATAAAATGAAATCATACTGTGAAAATTCAAAAGGGGAAAAATTAGCTGATTTCCAAGGACCGTGGAATCCATTTATTAGAGATATTGATCCAACAGTTTTAAGATATAAAGAAAGTTCAAAACCTATTTTTACATATTTCAAGAATTTTTATGATAATTTTGAGGGCGATAATGAATCATGGTTGGAAATTAAGAATGATTATCCAGATCCTAAAAAAATTATTAACTACTCGTTAGATAGTAATGAATGGGTGATTTTGGAAGGAAATATTAATTGGGAAGAACCGGAAATACTTGGAAATGAAAAATACGAATTACCTCAAAAATTATTATGGTATCAAATACGAAGTTATATCGTAAAAGAAGATGATTTTAAGTCAATTACTCAATTATTAAAAGATAAAAATTTTATGGGTAGATGGATGCCAGAGTCTTACGAGAAAGGAGAAATTTTCAATAGAGAATTTTATTGGTCTCCAGCTTATATTTATTTTCTGAATTGTGACGATGTTGAGAGGTATGTAACAATAATTGATAAAAATGATAACGAAATTGGTGAAGTTATAGTAACGACTGAAGGTTACACACGGGGATCCTCATACGATTATTCAAATCAAAAATCAAGTAGTTTGAAACCATGTTATGATATTTTCAGTGGAATGCAAATGCAATATGGGGAAGAAAATATCTATTTCTCTAATGATAATGAAAAGATTTGTTATGACCTTTCAGGAGTTTATTCTATTAGCGATAATTTGGTTATAGATAAAGTTAGTTTTTTAAATTTTTTGAAGGAGAATAATTATCGAGTGTTTTGGACTCTTTTAGGTGAGAAAAATATAATCGGTGATTATGCTGGTAATTATGGGAATAGATGGCCTAGTGTCTCTGGCGTCTATTATTTTGATGATAAATTAAATCTTACAGGTAATTTAAATTATTTTTAAAAATAAAGAATTTGATACAATAATATTTGTGTTAAGATAATGCTATTAAATGACTTTTAAAAATCAGAAAATATTTATTTAATTGTTATTATAATTAATTTTAATCAGCTGTTTTTAATTACAAAATCATATAAGTGACCATAGGGTAAATGATATTCGGATTTAACGAAGTTCAATTAATGTATAATGAATTTCAAAAAAAGTAATTACTAAAATTTATAATTCGATAATACACTTGAATAATACAACAACTATATTGACACGGCACTAAGGAGAGTTTACGGTGATCTGAGCTGGTGGATTGAAAAAATCCTAAAAATCTCATAAAAAATGATGAATATGCAATAATTAGTTAAATTCCCAAAATCCAAATTTCTCGAATATTAAGTCGCTGATTATTGTGAAAAAAATCATAATCAAGGAGATTAAATATTGTATATTGATATTTATTTGTATTTTCGCATTAACAGCAAATAAAAGACCTAAAATTAGGAAAAAAATCATTCCAAAGATTAAATTCCTTTGGCCTCTGCCATAATTAAATAGCCTATTATTATTGTAGGGAATAATTTGATCATATTCCCACATCTTCTCTGCTATTTCATGATGAAGTGCCTTAATATTGTCCATAGATTGTATTTCATATACTGTGTCTGGAGATAATTCTAGTACATGAGCGAGACCAATAGATCTTAATGAATAAAAAATTGTTTTGAAAAAGAAAATTATTATTAAGAAATAAATTAAATATATTAATATGAGCAAAGTTCCATTAAGATCAACTAAAACAAGTTTTCCAAAGAATATAAGAATAGCCGATAAAATGCCTGTAAGTGTAAATAACATACTTACCCTTTTTAAAGCACTTTCTCCTCTATCAGCTTCTCTTTTAAGATGTTCATTAATAATATTCAAAGATTGTTTTAATAAATCCACA
>PMNN01000237.1 GCA_003161815.1 Methanobacterium sp.
ATATACCAACCTAACCATTCAATAGCCATAACATTAGAAGGCACGAAAGCCGAAGGATGGTAAAACATGTGGAATACCGGCACTAATAACCCATAGTAGGCTAATGCAGGTAATAACACATAAAAATGGGTTATAGCAGGATTCTGCGCCATCCAATAGAATACAATTATGATAGGCACAAAAGTCACTATCATGGGTTTGAAAGAATTAAACATCATCTCTTTCTGGATTTCCATGAATTCTGACTGTTTTTTCTGAGCATCCTTCATAACNNTCCTGTTGGAATACTTTCATCTCACTCTGTAAGAATTGTAACCGATCCTGATCCACCAACAGCTTATTAGCTATCGTGATTATAAAAGCCACTATGGTAGCTATTATAAATACTCCTATCATTAAAGCAAATGCAGGATTATGTGGATCATTAACCAAGTGAAGTAAAGGAGTTAACACCGGATCCAAGATTTGATTTAAAATTTGAATCGCCATTTTTTACATACCTCTTCTCTAAAAAATTATATTTTTCTCGTTTTATAAATTTTTTTAAATTACATTTATTCAAGTGTTTTAATAATTTCTTCAACCGATTCATCCAACCTATTATCATGATTAATAATGATTTGAACGGTGGCACCTGTTAAAGCAGCGTATGCTATTGAAACTGCCCTATTCATTTGTTGATGAAGATTGATGTCTTTAAGTTTCTCCACATCCCTAGTTCTGGATGTGTCATTGATCCTTCGTAAAAGTATCTCGTCATCATCTGCTTCAATTAAGACGAATTGGTCCGGTTGTAACTCGTCAAGCACCCATTTAGGAAGTCCTGGTAAAAAACCAAGTGGAGTTTTTATTGTGCAGTGGGTATCTACGATTATATTAATTTCCTCCGACTTCTCTCTTATATTTTTTGCAGCATTCCTCTGAACTTCCTTCTGTACATCAGGAGATAATTTTCTTAAAGAATCTCGATCATCCACCAAACCCATTTTCTGAGCTATAGTCAGCATCACATCGCCATAATTAACAAGCGTATAATCCAAATTTTCCAAAGCACTCTTCAGAACTGTTGTACTACCTGAACCGGGAATTCCAGCAACTACGACTACTTTCATCTTATAATCATCTCTCAAATATTTCATATATTTTTAATACTCTTCGTTAATCACCCAAAAATTTTCTAAGCATAGGATGCATATCCATCAACTGTTCCTGTGCTAATTCCTCGTATAATCTGTATACTATACCGACTGTAAGCAGAACTCCAGTACCCCCACCAAGAGCTCCTGTGAGATCCGCACCAAAAGCTAGGAAACCTACAAAGGCACCTCCCAGTATGGTTATAGCGGGGATATACTTTTTAAGAACTCTCTCAAAATGTCCTCTACTACTTCTGAAACCAGGCATCTGCATACCCATCTGATATAATTTTTTTGAAACCTCTTTAGGGCCTATTCCACTTAACTCGACCCATAACCAGGCGAATAATACACACGAGGCTACAAACACTGTTCCAAAGAATATAACTTGCAATGGATTGGTGAATATGCTACTGAAATTAGGAGTTGTAAGTAGTAAGGCTAAACCGCTTACAGCCTTACCATTAGAGATTGTACCTAGAATGGGGAATCCTAGTTTCTGGAACATAGTTGCAAAAAGCTGCACATTCAAGAGAAGTGCGCTTGTTAATATAACCGGCATATTACTAGCATATATGAATTTAAGTGGATATTTTCCACGTGCTCCTTTAACACCGCCGTAAGATACAGGTATTTCTACCCGCATACTTTCAGCATAAACAACCACAAGGAATACTGCTATAACGGCGAACACTGGTAAAAGGAGGCTTATATCAGGTGAACTTGTAGTTAAGGTGTATAAAAAGTGGGGTATTGCTCCTGAAGGTACTCCTGGAGATGTGGGTGAGGATAGAGGATTAAATGTTCCTACTATAATTGTCTGAGCTACTCCTGCTGCTATGAATAATCCTACACCACTTCCAAATCCCCATTTGGATACAACTTCATCCAGGAATATGATGAGTGTTCCTCCAATGATGATTTGTAGTAGTAATATCCCAGTTAATGCAGGATCAGAGGGAGGTAGTGCACCACTAAGAACTAATACTGTAGCTTCAAATATGGTAAATATGATTGCAAGGAGTTTCTGAGTTCCCTGGAATATAACTTTATCTCTTGGTTGGCTGAGATCTAATTTAATAATTTTTCCACCAACCAGAAGCTGTAATATGATGGATGCAGAAACTATGGGTCCTATACCTAAAGTAATTATTGAACCAAAGCTACCCGCAAATACAGCTCGCAGTTGTGCGAATTGATCCACAGCAAGGGGACTTAGACCATATAAAGATATTATACCCAGAATAAAATATAATATAAGGATTACGCCTGTCCATTTCAGCTTTTCTCTAAATGGAACCCTATAACTAGGCGATTTAACCTGAGGGATGAGGGAAAAAATAGGCTCCAGCTTTTCAATCAATGGTTTCACTCCTTCCTTAACAATATTAGATAAATAAGTCTTAAGAATAATTCAAATAAATTTTTAAATTTAATATTTTTAAATGACGACTGCCTCTCCACCAGCATTTTCAATCTTAGTTAACGCCGTCTGTGAAAATTTAGGTGATTTAATTCTGAGTGGTTGTGTTATTCTACCCTTACCCAATACTTTATTATATCCTAATTCGGTTACATCTATAACTATAATTCCATTTTCTTGGATTGCTAAATCCTTACCAAGCAGTTCACCAGCTTTTTCATCAATAAAATCCAGATTTACTGTGTTAAATCTAGTTATAGTTTTTTGAGGTCTTTTGAAGCCGTATTTTCCATAATGGTTAGGATCATATTTAACTATCCAAGTCCACATGTGTTTGTGACCTCCGGACATACCTCTTCCACCACGGTGGCCTGCTCCTCTTCTCATCTTGGAGCAACCCCCTCCAACGGTTCTTGAGCCTCGCATTTTACATATTTTCTTTGTTTTTCTTATCATGGTATATCAATACCTTAAAATTTAAGTTTAAATTCTGAAAGTTTTCTTTATAGAGCTATAATTTTATTTAATATTAATTTTTATCAATCATTTTTTTTTGGGATCAGAGAAATTTTTCGTATCAGATCATTTTATTCATAAGTTCTTCAATACTTTCTCCCCGGTATCCTAAACTTCCACCTTCATTATAGGTTTTTTTAATGTTTTCGTAACCTTTACGAGGAGGATGTAGTCTAAAAACTGGTTTTACACCAGATTCTTCTAATTTTGCGCCTTTAATAACTGCTTTAGAAAGTTCTTCAATTGAGGAATATTCGCTGTTATTTTTTAGATACTCTTCTGTAACCTGGGCACCGCCGGGGACTTTTCCTCTTTTACTTATAACCTTAATAACAGTATCCTCTCGGATTTCTCCCCAAGTTATATAATCTTTTGCCTTCCGGAGCATTCCTTGATAATTAGGATTTTCATCAAGCATCACGGCATGATTTATTCTAGTAAGCCTCAACATCTTCATAGTATCCTCTATATCTTTTTTTAAACCTGTTCTGCCCCTTATTCTTATGGCTGCAATCATTTTTTTATCACCTTATAATTATTGTCATTGCGTCTGAAATTGTATTTTTATCGGGTTAATAAGTGCATTCTACACCGAGATTTTCGAGTTCTGCTTTATTTGCTTTAACTGTGCTCAGATGCTTCAGGGCCTGGAAAACTGCGCCTGCAAAGTTTATAGTGGTTTGAGTTTGACCTCGAGTTTGGGACCAGACATCATCTATACCTGCTAGTCTGAGTATGGTTTTGCCTACGTTTCCCAAAACTATTCCAACTCCACCAGGTGCTGGCATAAGGGTCACTCGTACACTTCCAACTTTTCCTTCTACTTTAAATGGTACAGTGTGTTCTTTTCCACAAACACATCCCCAATCACCGCAGCCTCTTCTTACTTTTATTATATTGTATTTAGCATCATCAACGGCTTTTCTTATGGCAGGGCCTACTTCTTTGGCTTTACCCTGTCCTAAACCAACGTAGCCATTTTTATTGCCTACGGCCACTATAACGCGGAAATTCACTTTTCTACCAGATTTATGCATTCTTTGCACAAGATTAACATCCATTACTTCTTCTTCTAAATCTGGTAGAAGCGTGTCAATTATCTCCAGTTCCATTATTGGAAGGCCTCTTTCAAAAATTTCATCTATATCTGTTATGTTACCTTCCTTTACGATACGTCCCAGATTTGTTTTAGGCTCCCATTCTTCGTTATTCATGATGATACCTCGGTTTCAATCTTCTTTTTAACAGTTTCAAAGTGATTAGGTAGGTCTACTGGTGAAAGACCTCTTTCTAAATATTGTGAAAATTTTTCTTTAATTTCAGTGTCGTTTAGATTTTTGGCATATTCTGCTAATTTAGAGCCGTTGATTCTTTCATCATCCGGTAGAATTTTAGGATTATATGGTATATTAAGTCCAGCATCTACAGCGCCTTTAAGAACTGCAAATACTTTTGAACCCCTGATGGATGATTTTAAGCCTATATCTAATGTTGCATAATCTATTCCATCTAATAAAGATTTTTTTCCACATAAAAATCCGGTGAGATAAGCTGCCGAGGTGTTTTTTCCATTACCTTCCCATCCGAATTTTTCTAGTTCCTTGGAGTTAGCTGAAATTATAGTTTCATCTCCTTTGGTATTGACTTTTATTATTTGGGATATTACATGTTGATTAGTAATCCTCACGACCATTCTTGATTTTTCTAATGCAATAAGTTTTGATCTGGCGTTGTAGTTTGTTTTTCCTTCTTTTCTTCTTTTAAATGCTAATTTATATCTTGATCCATGTGCCATTTTATAAAAATCCCCCTTATCTTAAAAGGTCATGATCCCTAGCGTAAGTTTTCATGTAGGATTTGCTTCGGAATGCACCACCCTTAGCCATTCTATAAAGTTTCCTGTAGGTGGTTCTATTTATATCCCGGTTATCCCTCATTCCCTTTAAATCTTTCCTTAAAGCTCTTATAGTAGTCATCCAGGCTTTCTTTTTAGGATTTCTAGCGCCTTTAGCTCCTTTTATACTACCGCGGCCTTTTCTTCTTCCTTTCCTTTTTTGTTCTGCTATTTTCTTCGATCTGTAGCTGCTTATACCCTTCTGGGGTCTNNTTTTGAGTAGTAAGATTCATAAAGAAACCTCCCTCTCAATCAACCAAAATAAGTGGTTGATCAATTTTTATTAAATCTCCCCAAAAAAATTAGAACCTTCAATTTTCTCATTTATTAATTATTAAATAATTCATGGTTCTATACTTTTTTTAGGATTAAAAAATAGGATGCATATCTTTTTACATACCTATTCTATAAATTCTATACTTTTTTTATGTCTGCTCTCATCGTTCGCATTATGATGATTGCATTTTTAGATATTATATTAAATTCTGACTTTATAGTGACTTATTCAGGATTTTAATTTTTAGTTCCTTCGCTTTCTCAAGCATGATTTCTTTTTTTCTTTTACCTATTTTGGAACTGATTCGCCCTGCCTGAGTTTCTGAATTTAAACTTTCGAGTTCTGTAATGTTAGAAATCAGTACATCCTGATAACCAGAAGGATGTAATCCTCTACTATTTTTTGGAGATCCGTAACCAATAGTGGGCATCGCTGGTTTCCTCGCCTCATATCTCCTTCTTTTACTAGTTTTTCCTCTAGCTTTTCTCCATTTAACTCCGAGTTTTTTGTATCTGTGCCATTCCTGTCGTTTAAAATGTGGTTTTTTCATT
>PMNN01000021.1 GCA_003161815.1 Methanobacterium sp.
GTGGGTATGATGCATCCAAAAAGTATGATAGGGGATGTTGAAGGGATTATAAATGCATTTAAAAGGGATAAATTATATAAATTTTTACATATTCCTATTCAAAGCGGTAGCAACACAGTTCTTAATGAAATGAATCGTTGCCATACTGTAGAAGAATTTAAATCTATAATATCTAGGTTTAAAGAGGAAATACCAGAAATTTCCATATCAACCGATATAATAGTAGGATATCCAACAGAAGATGATAAAGCCTTTTCTGATACTATTAATTTAATTAATGAGATAAAGCCGGATTTACTTCATATTTCCAAGTACATGCACAGACCAGGCACTACTTCTTCTAATCTTGAAGAAATTGGATATGAAACAATGAAGAAGCGTTCAAAGGAACTTACAAATTTAAAATCAGAGATCTCACTTGAAAAAAATCTTGAATTAGTTGGAACCAAACAACATGTTCTGGTGACTGGTAAAGGAAGTAAAGGAGGGTATGTTGGACGTACAGATTCATATAAGACAGTAATAATCGAATCTGCAGAAATTGGAACATTTTTAGATGTTATTATTACTGATGCAAAGTCCACATATTTAATGGGTTCAATTAACCAATGAATCAATAGAATAATCTTTTTTAAACTATTATTTACTAAATTTTTTTTTAATATTATCATATGTGTTTAATTTTATTATTTCCAATTCTTAGTGCATTTATTATTACAACGAGAGTCAGTCCCATATCTCCAAATGCTACGGCCATCCATAGTGAAACAAATCCTAAAATAGCAAAGAATGCAAATGAACTTTTAACTAGTATTGATAGTGAAACATTCTGTTTAACAACGGACATAGTTTTTCTACTTAGATCCATAATATAACTTATTTTTGAGATATCATCGTGCATCAATGCAATATCAGCAGTTTCAATTGCAACATCTGAACCTGCTGAACCCATAGCAATACCCACGTTGGATCTTGCAAGTGCTGGAGCATCATTTATGCCATCACCAGTCATAGCAACAGTTAAACCCTCAGATTGTATTTCTTTCACTTTCAATACTTTATCTTGGGGTAAAACTTCGGCATAGTATTCATCAAGTCCTATCTCGTTTGAAACCCATTCTGCAACTTCTTTTTTATCACCAGTAATCATTATACATTTAATTCCCATTGACTTAAGTTCTGATACAGCTTCTCTTGATTCGGGTCTTATAATATCAGCTAGGGCAATAATACCCTTTAAATCTCCATTAATGAGTATATAAACAATAGTTTTTCCCTGCAAAGAAATTTTCCCGATTTTATCATTATTAAATGAAATATTACGTTCCCTTAAATATCCGGGACTTACTATTTCTACAGTTTTATCATTTACTTTACCCTGCACTCCTTTCCCGGCAATTGCTTTAAAATCCTTCACTTGATAAGTTTCTTCTGATGATAATGTGATGCCTTTGGCAATGGGATGTTCAGAGTATGATTCAAGTGATGCAGCATATTTTAATAATTCATCTTCATTATAATCCTCATTTAAAGCAATAGTGTCAGTTACTCCAAATTTTCCCAGGGTTAATGTACCGGTTTTATCAAATATTATAGCTTCTATATTCCTTGAATTCTCAAATGCTGCACGATTCCGTATTAATAATCCATTGCTTGCTGATAAAGCCGTTGATACCGAGACAACTAATGGAACAGCAAGTCCCAATGCATGGGGGCAGGTGATTACCATCACCGTTACAGCTCTCTCCAGGGCAAATGAGAATCCTTGATTTGTAAATTCTAACCAGATGACTAATGTTAAAAGACCTGCTGTCAGAGCTAATATGGTAAGTCCAAGAGCAAAAGTATCAGCCAAGGTCTGTGTTCTTGATTTACTTGCTTGTGCCTCTTCAACAAGATTTATAACTTGGGATAGGAATGAATCCTCACCGGTTTTTTTAATTTCAACAGTGATGGATCCATCACCATTAATCGATCCCCCTATAACTTCATTGCTGATTTCCTTAAATACTGGTTCTGATTCCCCAGTTAACATTGATTCATTAATTGAAGTTTCACCACTTATAATTACTCCATCTACAGGAACTTTCTCCCCAGGCTTAATAATTACCTCATCACCTACATTAAGCTTAACTAAGGGAACATCCATTATATTTCCATCATCCATTAATTTATGAGCTTGGGATGGCATGAGTTTCACCAATTCTTCCAAGGCTGTAGATGCACCCATTACGGATCGCATCTCCAGCCAATGTCCAATTAACATAATATCAATTAGAGTTGCAAGCTCCCAGAAGAATATACTTCCATTAAGACCGAAAACAACAGCGCTACTATATAAATAGGCGCTTGTAATAGCAACCGTAATTAAAGTATCCATTCCTGGAGTTCTGGATTTAATTTGATTAATAAATCCCTTAAAAAATGGATAACCACCATAAAAATACACGATAGATGCTAATATGAAGAGAACGTAGGAATCACCTGGAAATCGGATGGATACACCTATTAATCCTTGAATATTAGGTGATAAAATAAGAATGGGAATAGTTATAATCACTGATATCCAGAATCGTCTTTTTAAATCTTCAATCATACCAGTATGAACATGTTCTCCTCGCATTCTATGTTCTCTGGTTAACTCTTCACCACATACCACACATTTATTTTTAGGTCCTTCATGGTGCATTTCATGATTAGAATTTCTATGATTAATTTCCATTCCCCAAATTAGTATATAATAATTAAGTTCTATAACTTTTTTTTATTAGTTAATTTTATTATTTTCGGTTTCCATAAATATAGGAAGAGAACAATCTTGATGTGTCTTGATTAAACGAATGATGTATTTTTATTTTTTCTTAAGGAATTTGAAGTTCTTATAAATAAACTTCGTATAACAATAGTTATATATTAGAGTGTAGAAAATATTAAAAGAGGATACTATGGTTAAAATACCGGAATTAACAAGAGGAATCGCTAATGATTCAACAGAATTAATTGGAAACACTCCTTTAGTAAGACTTAATAAAATAACGGAAGGAATAAATGCTGATATTGTAGCAAAACTCGAGTCATTCAATCCATTAAGCAGTGTAAAGGATAGAGTTGGAGTAGCTATGATTGAAGCTGGAGAGAAAGCTGGTACCATAAATAAGGATACAGTTATCATTGAACCCACCAGTGGGAATACTGGAATTGCCTTGGCTTTTGTGGCTGCTGCTAGAGGTTATAGATTAATATTAACCATGCCGGATACCATGTCTTTGGAGAGGAGGAAGCTTCTGGCAACATTCGGTGCTGAAATCGTTTTAACGCCCGGAGTGAATGGTATGCCTGGAGCGGTTGCAAAGGCGGAGGAGCTTGCTGAGAAAATCCCGAATGCAGTGCTGCCGCAACAATTTAAAAATCCTGCAAATCCAAGGATACACCGAGAAACCACTGCTGAGGAGATTTGGAGAGATACGGGTGGTGAAGTGGATATTGTGGTAGCTGGTGTGGGTACTGGAGGAACAATTACTGGAGTTGCTGAGGTGCTTAAAGAAAGAAACCCTGAATTTAAGGCAGTTGCAGTTGAACCTATAACTTCTCAGGTATTATCTGGAGGAGAAAAAGGACCACACAGGATACAGGGTATAGGTGCAGGATTTATCCCGGAGGTTCTAAGAACAGATTTGATTGATGAGATTATTCCAGTTAAAGATGAAGACACTGGTAGAACCTTAGTAAGGCTAGCCAGAGAAGAGGGAATACTTGCAGGTATATCCTCTGGAGCAGCAACCTGGGTCGCGCTTGAACTTGGTAAAAGACCAGAAAATG
>PMNN01000096.1 GCA_003161815.1 Methanobacterium sp.
AGGCATTCCCAAACCCTTCGTTGAGTTAAGATATCCACTTTCCTCCCTCGCCAGTATAGTAACCATATCTTTTTCAGAATCAAGAGCTTTCATAATTAATTTATTCATAGTATCTGTAGATACTGTGGGTTGATCTGCAGCTGCACATAAACATAATCCTGATTTAACACTTTTAACTCCGTTTAAAAGAGTATCAGATAATTCTACATTTAATTCAGGGTTAACTTTAATTTTAATTTTTTCATCAAGATAATCAGATAGAACAAATTTAATTTCACAGCTGAAATGCCCGAGTACAATAACTAATTCCTTAACTCCTGTATTTTTAACATTTTCCAGAGTTTTGATTATTACCGGTTTTCCATGGATGTCGAGAAGGAGTTTATGTTGAATATCCAATCCACGGGCTTTTTGATCATCAGTCATCCGTCGATTTTCACCTGCGGCGGTAATTATAGCTGATACCATATGAATCATATTATATAGTGTAATCAGATTATTATTATTTAAAAAAAAAGTTAAGTGAGGTATTTTAAAATTTTTTTAAGGTAATAACTCAACGATCTTAGCATAGATGGGCATTCCGGTATTATCTCCATTACTCCACATGATGACTTTGACTGGATAATCATTGTTGTTATAAATTTTTATACCACTTGTTAAATTAGCATCATTGGCTATTACATTAGTATAATCCCATGTCATACCGGTAGGTATTGAAAATCCTGCAGCCGAGGAGGCATCTCTTAAAGCTCTTCCGGGCGGACAAGTACCATGACTTGCCCATCCAAGTTGAGTGGGATCTGGATCATATACAGAAGTATAGGATACATTATTACTTCCATAGGCTGTGGAGTGGGGTGGAATTATTGTATTATTCCAAGATTGTATAAATGACATAGCATTGTATACACGGGCATTATTATCCATATTGGCATAAGCATCCATAATAGTTTGACTGCTACCTACAACTACTTCATTGTTTCCACCATTATAAGCTAATATTGACTCGTTAGTGGTGGGTTCATGTGTTTCCATATAATTTAAAACGTCTTCACCAAAGTATGTTTTTATCTTATCCGGTGGGACCATGTTTCTACCGTCGCTAAAATTATTTAAACCATAATCCAAATCTAAGCTATTCCCTACATTGCTTTGGTTATACCAAGTTTTAAAGTCATCGAGATTCACATATTGGTGGGGTATTGTATCATTGCTGATATCCTGTGCAGATATTGTTTTTAAAGTCTTATTATTTTGTACGAGTTCAACTCCATCGCTAGTTTTAACTGCTACTGTGTATGCTGTTATATATCCCCATACAAAATTGTTAGGAGGATTTATCGCTAGTTTGTTTCCTTTCACGGTTAGCATTCCTGGTCCAGTAAATCCTTGGGCTATTCCATTATTTGATATACTACCACCAGTGACATCTTTAATTGGGGTTGGAACAGCTCCAGTAACTAAACTGGTGAAAATTTGCATATATTTCTGTTCTATAGCATATTGCACTAAATATTCTGGATGATATAGTAGTGGAACTTTACGGATGTTATTATCATTCACAACATTAGTTCCATTCAAAACTGTAGATCCAATGGGGAGAGCGGTAATTTCCTCTGGCTTCTGTGCTGGAATATGAACTCCCAGGGCATTTCCAAACGGATACATTACAACAGCGACTAAAATTAATATTATCAATATAAATAAAGGATTTTTCACTAAATTTGACAGAACATCACACTCCTACTGCAAAATTTGATATAATTGTTGTTATGTTATTTTTTCAGGTTATAGATCATACAAATTTAAATTTTCAGTTAAACAATAAATATAGATGATCTTGAACCAAATCATGGCTTTTAAGTATTTTGTTTTAATGTAGATGTATTGATCAAATATTTTTTTGTTTATTTACCCATTTATAATTTTTTGATTAATACTATGATATCTTTTTATAATTTTGAACTATATAATAATGGCATTATGTTCTAAAATTTTTTTTATCTCCATTATTTTATCCTGACCATTTCCACCGATAAAGATAGTGGAGTCCTTTTTAATCCAATCTATGGTAAACTCTACCACTTCTTTTACATTATTTAAAATTTTAATGGGTCCCTGGTAACCTTTTTTTATTAGAACTTCTTCAGCTTGAGTAGTAGTGTTATCCAAACCGGGAAATAAACCTATTAACTGAGGGTTAGTTTTAGATACCTCTTCTATTATGTCATATCTCCAGTATTCATTTTNNTAACCATGTTAAATTTTTCTTCTGCTAGAATAGCACTGGTTGCGGAGATGTTATCGGTTTTTCCAATTACAATCCTAGATTTTCCGATATTTAACTCATCTATTCTTCCGGGTACGGGTGTGAAATACTCTAATGATTTATTTATATTTTTTTGTGGTATATCTAGTACTTTAGCAACTTCTTCTGCAGCAGCAGCGTTTTGTCGGTTGAATTTTCCGAATAACTTCAGTTTCCCGACGTAATGATCAAAAAAGAAGGTTTCCTCTGTATAATTCTCCATACTGGATAATAATTCATCATTAACATTTAAAACTGCTTTTTTATCTTTTAAGAATTTTTGTAGTGATTTCTGATAATTACCGATTGATTGATGCACATCTAGATGATCATGTCCAATGTTTGTTACCACAAGTAAATCGAAATCAAAACTATAGGCGCAGAAATCCAATGTCATATCGCAGACTTCTACGATTAAAATATCATAATTTTTCTCTGACGCTTCCAGCACGAGTTCTGTGTATCCATCAAATCCTCCTCCTGCATTTCCACCTATAAGAATTTTAAACCCGGATTTTTCGAGTATTTCCTTGATCATAAAGGATGTGGTGGTTTTACCATTAGTTCCAGTCACCCCTATAGTAAAAAAAGATTTATGGTTGGTGAAAACGTCTGATAAAAGTTTATTATTGAATTTGAACTTTTTAAAGGCGTTAATGCTCCATAAACTGGGGCTTAATACTACGGCATCTGCTGAATTTATTTTTTTAAAATCATGGTTTCCGAGTTCAAGTTCAAATTCAAATTC
>PMNN01000038.1 GCA_003161815.1 Methanobacterium sp.
TAATAAATCATTTCAGTAGCCTTGGTCTTATCAATCTGTCCATCTATTTTGGGAAGCCTCATTACTCCGAAACCTAATACGGAAATCAATTCACCATCTTTAGTTCTTCTCATCTGCATAAAATTAATTCACCTCTTAAAAATATTATCTCTTGGAATTCCCTTAATTACCGTTGAACCCCCTATTTAAGGTCAAATAAAAAAATTTTTTAAATTTAAATTCTGATAAATTATTACTTTAATTTGCGACTTTTTTTGATAGAATTAATTAAAAAAAAGAATGAATAATTTATAACCCAATTAATGACATTAAAAACATTGTAATATAAGTTGTATTTTGCTATTCAAATAACAAAGATTACTTTAATCTTAAATATGTTTGTAGAATGCTTTAAGATGAAGTTTAAACATTTTTGAAANNTGAAGTTTACAATTCTAGAATATTTTTTTTTAATATTAATTTTTTGTTCTATTTTGTATCATTTTCTTGATAAAATGAACCATTATATTGATTATTTCGACTTTATTTCAGCAAAAGATAGATAACAAATCAATAAAATAATTTTTTTAACGGATTAAAAAAGATATTCCTATTAAGATTAGTATTACGCCTCCTAGAATTTCTATTTCTTTCCCGAATAAGTATCCTAATCTTTTACCTATATAAAAACCGATGAAAGATAAAATAAATGTAGTGGAGCCTATTATAAGTGCAGGTTCTAATATGGGATTATTTAATAAAGCTAATGATAATCCTACTAATAATGAATCAACACTAATAGTGAACGCGAGAATNNTCATAAATCATCTTAATACCTATAATTGAGATTAAAATGAATGCTATCCAGGGAGCCAGGGTGGAAAAAATATTTTCAAATGGAATTCCAAGAATCCATCCTAATATTGACATAGTTGCTTCAAATCCACCGAAAAGTAATGCAATAGTAATAGCAACTTTAACTGTCGATTTTAACACTATACCTTTAGTAATAGAGATGAAGCAAGCATCCAAAGCCAGCCCCAAAGCTATCAAATAAATTATTAAAAGATTCATAAATAATTCTTTAAATATGGTTATATTAATAAGCTTAATCTATCACCAGTATAATGATATTGCTGTGGATATGGCTTAAATAACCATTATTAACAAGCTTTTGTCAGAACTACGCTAATTAACATCTGGAACAATAAAGATTAATTTAAATACTAATATATCATAATTTTTTTTGATATCGCCTTACTTAGGGATGCGCGATCTAGACTTGTAATTCGAAAATTATAATAGTTTTATAATAATTAATTTATGAAGTAAAATACAATGAAAAAGTTGAAGGAAAATAATTATGATAAGAGCTTTATTAGTAATTGATGTGCAGAATGAATATTTTGATGGTAAATTGCCAATCACTTATCCAAAGGATTGTTTTGAAAATATTCTAAAAGCTATCGATTCAGCAATTAAATATGAAATTCCAGTAATTCTTGTACAGCATACAAATCCTAGAGAAGATTCTTTTACCTTTAAAATGGGAACTGAAGAATGGGAAATCCATAAAGAAGTTTTAAAAAGAGTTTATGACTACATCATTGAGAAAAATCTTCCTGGAAGTTTTACAGGGACAGAATTAGAATCCTGGCTTAAAGAAAATAGTATAGATACAGTTGTAATTTGTGGATATATGACTCAAATGTGCTGCGACACCACAGCTAGACAGGCTATGCAACTGGGATTTAATGTGGAATTTTTAAGCGATGCTACAGGAACACTTGATGCATCAAACTATGCAGGGGAAATTAATGCGGGTGAACTTCATAAAGCCATTTTAATTACGCAGGCCATGAAATTTAGTAAAGTTATACNNTACTGATGAGTGGATTAAAAAAAAGTGATCGTTGAATGGAATATAATACTTGTTGTTTTTTTTCAGATATTTGTTAATTCAATCATTATGGTATTCTTCAAGGATTCTGTTGATACGTTTAATATCCGTCAATTATAGTTTGCACTCCCATTGCACGCATTCTATAATTCTTTTTTCACATTTCATTCCCATTTTTAATGCGTTGAATATGATGTTTTTAGTTGGTGGCGATTTAACAATATAAATATTGCGGAGGCGAAAACGAAGCATCCTCCCACAAGGAATGGTATATGTGGTGAATATACTACGGCGAGTACTCCGGCTAAATATGGGGCGATTGCTGCTCCAATGAAACGTAGGAAGCTATATGCAGCGGATACGGTTGAACGTTCAATGTTTGTTGCTTGCATAACGGCTGTTGTTATTAATGTATTGATATTTCCTATTAATGCACCTGAAAAAATTATGGAAAAAATAATAATCCATTGTGTTGAAGNNTGTTGAAGTGTAAATACCCATAATTAAAAGGACAATTGCAAATATGGTTAACATGGTGCACATAGATTTTATTATTCCGAATCTTTTCTGGAGTCTGGGTGCCATAAAGACTGATGTAAAGGCAAGTAGGATACCCCATCCGATGAATACAAATCCTATACCATGTGCATCGAGTCCTATAACAAAAGGAGCATAGGCTAACAAAGTGAAGAAACCGAAGTTGTAAAGAGCAGCTGTAAGTCCCAATATCATGATTTTATGATGCTTCATTGCCCGAAATGGATCAAGTAAAGATGTTTTCTTTTTTAGTATTCTGTCNNACACCTATGAATGGATATCTCCACGAAATTTCTCCTAACAATCCACCAAGAAGAGGACCAGTTGAGAGTCCAAGCCCGATCGCAGCCTCATATAAGATAACCGATTTGGATACACCATTTTCTGAGAGAAGGATGATAGAGGTTAAAGCTGTTGCCACGAAAAGAGCATTTCCTAAACCCCAAACCCCTCGCATCGCATCTATCGTCCAAATATTGCTGGAGAGTCCACCGAGAGTTGAAAATACGGCAATAATAATTACACCCAAAAGCATGGTTCGTTTTATACCTAATCTACTGGAAACAGCACCAGTAATGAGCATTGCTACACCCATTACCGCGAAATAGGTGGTAAAAAGTAAAGTAACCTGACTAGGAGTTGCTCCTAACTGGTTAGCGATTGCAGGTAAAATTGGATCAACGAGTCCCAGACTCATAAATGCGATGATAGCCGTGAAAAACACAGCCCATACAGCTTTCGGCTGATTATCCATTTTTTCTGGATTATCCGTTGAACTAGTGGATGAAAACATTATTTTTTTCCTTACTTTAGTTCTTTAATTATCTTAAATGCTTAAAATACGAGATATAATAATCTTTTATTTCGACAATAAATTTTTCAAATATTTTTCGAATGATTTATTAAACACACTTACAGATTTAGAAAAATACCATATTTATTTAACTTCATAATAATTTTCCATTGTAAAATTGTATTTATATCAACTGTGAAGGAGGTTTTTCCTAAAAAAGAATTATAGATTCATCATATAAGTTCCTACCCTAATGAACTATTCTTTCATGGTGCCAGTTAATATCGCAACAGAACAGGTCCAGTCCTCATGACCGAATAGAACCCTATAAGGGTCGTTTCCAACATGTTTGTCTGGAAATGTCTTGAAGAATTCCACAGCTTCCAAGTGATGTGCATGATCACCTTTGTTGGTTCGGGCTGACCAAAGAAAAAATCATTTTTTTTGTTAATTAATGTATAAAAATTGTATTCAATCAATAAAAAAAAGTTATTTCATTAGAGTACAAATCATGAAGTTCTCGATAATTCCTTTTAAATTGTTTATTTTATTCCTATTCCCTTAAAAAAGTTATAAAAGAACACACCATCAGTTTTTGTTGTTCTATATAAATCTTTTATTCCTTTTTCCCATGATTCATTGTCAATCATGTCTAATGAAATGGCTTGATCTTTAACTCCCTCTACCATTGCAATAATTGTCTTTTTGTTAAATCCTTCCACTAAATTAGGCTTACTTGAATCTACATATACAATTTTGGGGGAAACTTGAATGTTGTTAAATCCTGAATTTTTTAATAGTGGGTATATTTCCCGTCCAATCATTGGATTACAATTTAGCCTCTTTTGACATTCTATAAGACATTCCCATGTTTTAATAGCCTTTTTTGTTTCTGGATAGAAATAACAAGAGCCATGATCTCCTTCAATCACTGTAATTGAGCCAGTTTTTTTTATAACTCTCCTTAAACTTTCAAGTGCAGCTATGGGGTCCTTCAGATGTTCCAGTACGAAACAAACAAAAATATGGTCAAAAGTTTCATCTTGGAAGGGTAAATTAAAGAGGTCAGCTACTTGAAATTTGACATTTGAGATTTTTTCTTTTTCTAATAATGCTTTTGCCTGATTTATTGATTCTTCGGAAATATCTATGGATGTGATTTGTGCATCAGGATTATTATTAGCGAGCATTAAGGTTTGAGCCCCTACTCCACATCCTGCTTCTAAAACTTTACTCCCGGCTGGGTATTCCATATCTTTATGTAAAAGGTCAGCGAGTGTATTCGCCTGATCAACCAATCTATCTGATTCTTCCTTTGAATATCC
>PMNN01000245.1 GCA_003161815.1 Methanobacterium sp.
CTTGTAATTAAATGTTCCTCGGCACTGATAGGTGAGTATGGCAGTGTCTTCACCAGCGGATAGTAGTTTAAAATAAGACATATCAAATGTTAATAATTCTAGATGAGGAAACAAATCTTGGATCACTTCATCCTTATTTAACCGTCCGTAAAAATTTACTTCACAATAATCATCGGCTAATAACTCAGATAAAGCCTCTTTATTCCGCTCAAACCAGGCGGCTTTCCTCTCCTCCTCCAGTTTCATTAAAGTTATTTTTAATATTAAACTCATGAATCAATCCACCTTAATATAAATGAATTATAAAATGTTAAAGTCTCTCATCTTGGATGGATACGCAGAACCTGCAAAGGGCACTGGGATTTTTCAATTGCTTCTCTTTAACGGGACAGTAATATTTACCATGATTATATTTTAACGCTAATCCGCCGGGGAATTTAGTGCCTATGGGATGGATGGATTCCTCGCGAATAAAGGTTGTATATATGGCTATGATTCCAGCTATATTAAAAAAACATTGTTCAGCATGATTATCTGCTTCTTCTAACTGTTTATTTAATGTTTCTAGGAATTCCCTGAGTTTATTTATGTTAACGTATCCTTTATAATTTGTTTCATCGTCTTTAACATTTTTTATCCTGGCGAAGAATGCTTTAGAGAATCTTTCGATATAATCTTCCCGGTAGGGTGACTGCATGTACTTAGCATCCATCCTTAGAAATGCTGTGGCTAACATGATCTTATTTATATTAATCAGTGCTGCTTCCTTTTTTATAAGTGTTAATAATTCATTTTTAGTGATTCTTCTTTTAGATTCTAATTCATTAGTTAATATCATAATTTTTTTACTTATTATTTATATTTATTAATTATTGATTCGGCGATTTTAGGGCCGATACCTTCCACTCGGATTAATTCCGCCTCCGGGACGTTACTTAAATCAGTTCCAAATGCTTTAACTAGAGCCCGCGCTCGTTTACGTCCTAAACGTTTCACACCCACAACTAATGGTATGAGATCATCCTTAACACCATAATATAATCTAGCTGTGAGCATCTCCAACTCTGTAGTATAACCGTAAATATTTAAGATCTCACACATTTCCTTGTAAAATTTAACAAGTAATGATGCATCGTAGGCTGTTCGGCGGGTGCTGGCAGCGTAGACGTTAAAGATGTTTTCAATCTCATATTCAGTATGTTCTTCAATCCATTCCATTAAGGTAGCGGCGGTGGCTTCACTGTTACCCACCTCAACCACGAATACGCCTTTAGTGTTTAATTTATCCCTTACTGGTTCTTTACTCTTCCGACCCTTAAATGAAACTGGTATAATGTCCGGAGTTTTACTTATCTCATATATTAAACCATAAATATCAAGTTGCGGGTTTCGATTAGTGTATTCTTTCAGTCTCACTGCTGTTTCTACACTGTAATTAGTCCTGGAAATCAATGTTCCAAGTGGAGTGGTTTTTAAACCCTCAGGGGTGGGTTTTATCATGTTATGATGTATTAGGAATTCTAAAGCTTGATTAATCTCATATTCCATACTATCAGCAGTATAAGCGTTTAGAATCTCATTATTACACATTTGAAATCCATAGAATGTTTTCTTAAAAAAGTCTTGTATGTCTTCAGGGGTTTTAGATAAGGTGGAAGCGACTTGGCTGATTATCTGCCGGTAAACAGCATCCTTATTCTCCAGTAACTTGGAGTTAGTGGCTTCTATCTCTCCATAGAGATAATGCTCCTTCAAGTTATAGGCTTCATCCATACTTTTAGCTATTAAATAAGAGAAACCTTCTTTATCATAACCCGGACGTCCTGCTCGACCGGACATTTGTTCATAATCAAAAACCGGGATAGGTTGCGGTCCCTGACTAGTCCATCGAGTGTAATCTCTTATCACCACATTTTTAGAGGGTAAATTAACACCGTACATTAAACTGGGGGTAGCGGTAATCATTAACAGATTACCAGCTCGGAATTCATCCTCTATTATCTCCCGTTGCTTATCAAACAAACCAGCATGATGGAAGGCGATTCCTTCTCGTACGCTGTTTGCAAGCTTCAAACATACACTGGTAGGTCGAGAGCCGCGTCTTTGTGGTACTTCCAGTATTTTCTCGGCCACCCTCTCGAATGCATCCTTTTTATCCGGTGGAATGTTATTTTTTATTTTATTTGAAATGTAATTAGCCAGTGATTCTGTGAACCTTCGAGTGGAGACGAATACTAATATTTGTGATGATTCTTCTATGGAATTCTTCAAAATTCGTAGGATAACATCATTCTTGTTTTTGAGTTCTATTTCCTCAATATTAATGACATCCTTGTAGAGGGGCACTGGTCGGAAAATATGTTCCACTACATGTGCATCTAGCCAGGTTGCAAGTTCAGTCATGTTTTTAAGTGTTGCGGAAAGTGCTATAATTCGCATGCCCGGATTTAATATATGTGATCGGGTTAGTGCGCATTCAATAGTAGGTCCTCTAGAGTATTCCCCAATCATGTGAAATTCATCTACAATCAGGAGATCCACATCCTGCAATGTATTCCAGTTGAAACGAGTGATAGAGTCGAAGGATTCAAAAACCATCACCGCTAAATCAGAAGAAGATGGATGCTTCCCCACTTTTATATCAAATTTTTCGAATTGTTTAAATTCCTTAAGCTTCTCATTCTGGATGGATATAAGCGGCACTGCATAGACCACTTTACCTCCCTTTAATATTGAGTCTAATGCAGCCATCACACCCAGAAGTGTTTTACCACTAGCGGTGGGTATAGCTAAAATATAATTATGATCATCCTCCAGAAAACCCGCATCAACCACCGCCTTTTGAGCAGGATTCAACTCCTTAATCTGAGGATAATTCTCTGTTAATATTTCTCTTATAGCTGGGTTTTTTATAGATTCCATTTTAAGATTTATTCCTTCTCTTTTTTAATCACTTCAATCCCTGAAATCCTAGTTAGAGGATACTGTCCATTCTTATCTTTCTCTACACTCTTAACCATATCCCAAACCGTTAAAAGCCCTACACTAACCCCTGTCAATGCTTCCATCTCCACTCCAGTCTTACCTGTTGAATTCACATTAACAGTAATCTCAATGTAATCTTTTTCAACTTGGAAATCCACTTCAACCCCGGTGATTCTTAACGAGTGGCAGAGTGGTATAAGATGATGAGTAGATTTCACAGCACTTATAGCTGCAATCTGAGCAGTGGTAAATACGTTACCCTTCTTTATCTCCTCATTTTCCACCATATTTACTGTGCGTTCCTTTAAATATATTCTACCCCTAGCAAGAGCGGTTCTCCTACTCACGGGTTTGTTACCCACCTCCACCATCCGCACGCCTTTAGGTGAAAGATGAGTTAAATTTTTATCTGCCATAAATAAAATTTCTCCTTCTAATATTTTTTGATTTAAGAATTGATGAGTTTCTAATATCTGAAAATCTATTAAATAATTTTTTTGTTACGGAAATTTATAGTTTTATAAAAAAATTTATAATTTCAAATTTATAAAATAAAATAATTTTTTAGTAGGGTATAATTAAAGTGGAGTATTCTAGGGCTTTCTCACGTGCCGCTTTTCTCATTTCTTGTCTTNNTTCCCGAGGCGAAAGCCTCCAGTAATGTAATAGGTAATCCTTCTGAAATACTGGGTAGAACAAAAATATCCGCTGCAGGCATTATGTTAAAGACATCCCGCCGGGCACCGGTGAAAATCACATCATCTATATCATGTTTTTCAACTATTTCCCTTAAATCCATCATTAAAGGTCCATCACCCACCATCACAAGCTGTGCATTATTTTTTAATAATTTTTTTGCTTTAAGTAGATATTTTAAACCTTTCTGGTGAACTAGGTTACCTACACATAGAATTAAAGGCTTATGCGGGTTAAGATTCATGTCCTGGATGAAAGTTGTCACAGTTTGGGGGTTGTATTTCTGCACATCCACTGCATTAGGGGTTACCTTTATTTTATTCTCCACTCCATCTATGTTAAGTTTTGAAACTTTTTCTTTGATGAGTTCATTTACTACGGCTATATAATCCGTTTTTTTAAGCACGTACTTTATTAGGATTCTTAAAATGGGATTGGATGCTAAAATATTAATATCAGATCCATGTACTGTTACAGCCGTCTTTTTCCGGGTGAAATGGTTTGATAGGATGGCTATTAAGCCAGGTGGGAGTATGTAATGGGCGTGTATTAGATCTACATCATATTTTCGTGTGATGCTGATTAATTTTATGGTGGCGGTTATGAAGAAGAAAAAACCCCTTAAACCTTTGATGTTAATGGTAGGAGCAGTTTCAACATGTACTCCATTCAAATCATGAATATTCGGATGAGGATAGGTGAGTACAATTACATCATCACCCCTTTCAACTAATTCCTGGGAGAGAAGATAAGTATGTGATGATACACCGCCAATGTGGGGTGGATAATGACCTAAAATACAAACCTTCATTATTTTTAACCTCAAAAAAGAAATATTTTTTATTTGTAATACAAATATTCTAGAATTAACTTGAATGATATTTATAATTATAATTCATGGATTAATAAAAATATTCAAAATTTATCTATAGAAAAGTGATTTAATTTTTAAAGGATACCTCATGATTAGTGTTTAAAACTGTACCATCCATTTTCACTATAACTACATTCAACTCTCCATTATATTTTTCCTGACATCTTTCCTTAACGGCTTCTGCAATACTGTTGAAAACCGGTTCAACTAAATTTTCTTTATCTAAAAGATTTATCATCTCTTCGGTTGTATTCGAATGATAAATCTGATTTATAAGAGTTTTAGATGCATTTTTGAGTGCTGTGTGGGTTGTTATTATTTCTCTTCGACCGTCGGCGATTTGATGTTCGGTATTGAAAATTCCAGCAGCGATTTTAATAATCTTTCCAGCATGCCCTAAAAGGATTATATGTTTAACATCAGCTTCAGCTGCTTCATGGAGCATGTAACCCACTAGATTTCCCATTTGGATTATCTGATCTTCATCTACATCCAATATTCTGTGAGCGATTCTCTCCCCAATGTTACCCGGTACAAAAATAAGTTCTTTATAATTCTCAGCGACTGCCACGTCTAATTGGCATTTAAATGATTTACGGTAGCTATCCATATTCATGGATCGTGCTAAACCGGTGGTTCCTAAAATAGAGATGCCTCCCATGATTCCTAATCGGCTGTTAAGAGTTTTCTCTGCGAGTTTCTCTCCACCAGGAACAGATATAACCACTTCTGCTCCTTCATCCTTAGGTAATAATTCCTGTAGATTACTGTTGATCATCTCTCGAGGGATGGGATTTATAGCGGGTTGACCTACTGGAATTTGGAGACCTGGTTTGGTGACTAAACCTACACCTTTACCCCCTTTGATGATTATTCCCGTAATATCTGTGATCCTAACGTCAGCGAAGATTTCCAGGTTACGCGTGACAACTGGATCATGATATGATCGTTTTATTACAGATGCTCTTCCATGATTAATGGTTATTTTCAGGGAGTTTTCAATGTCAATATCAAGTTTACCAATGGGAGTTTCCAGTTTTACTTTATCCACTTTTTTGTTTATAGATTTAAATGCAGCTATTGCAGCAGCAGCAGCAGCAGTGCCGGTGGTAATCCCATATTCAGGTTCTTTTTTTGAATAGAGTTTATCTTCCATTTAACTTCAAAAATTTATTTAATATTAACTTATAAAATTTATTTTTAACTTTCTTCTTTTAATTCGGCTTTCAAGGCTTCCACTAACTCTTCTTTAGAGGGGGCGCCTACAAATTTAACTACACCATTTAATGCTATAGCTGGGACTGCCATGAGATTGTATTCAACTGCTTTTTCTCTATCCTTCATTATATCTATTTTTTCAACTTCCAGCTCATCTGGCATTTCCTTTTTCACTTCTTCCACCAGCTCTACAGCCATGGGACAGTAAGGGCAAGATGGGGATGTAAAAACTTCAACTTTTATTGACATATATTTTCACCTCTCCTTTTTATCAGCATAAAAAAAAAATTTTTACTTATTATATATTCTGTCCATAAAACCATATAAATCTAATCTATTAGATTATATTCTACAAAAACTTCAGAGAATAGATTAAAATGCATTAGAACTATTTTTAAATAGGCTAAAAGAATATGTATCAAATACTAAGATTCATAAATTTTTTAATTTTCAAACTATTATTATTATATTGAGAATAAAAAAATTTTATGATCGGTAACCAAATCTGAAGGAAAAGTTTATTTTACAGAACAAAAATAATTTAATAAAAATTGAGATGTTAAAATATGATTACTGAAGTCTCCTCTATTGAGGAAACTTCAGTAACCTATTATCCGGCCAAATAATTTTATTCGGAGGCGGTAAAGAATTCGGCCGTGATCTTTATTGGAATCATCTGTTTTCTAAGATTCGTAATCTTTCTGATAAAAATTCTAGTATTCGTCTTTTCTCATGGAAGGAAATATTTTTCTTAGATAGCATGTTAATTAACTCTGTAATGCTTCTGACTTAATAGGTACCTGATTTTTCATCCATTAATATGATGTCTCTTTTTCCAAGTTCTTTTGAGGGAGATATGAATACTGCACCCCAAATTTTTCCTTCATCATCTTTTAGATCGATGGAACTGGAAAATTCATATTCAACTTTTTCACCCATCTTAAATCACCTTAATACACCTTAACTTAACATTGTTTAAATATTTTTCGCTAAAGAATAATAACAATCAAAATAATAATAAGACCATCACCCAAAATAATATAAAAAATGTGACTCATAAGAAAGTATAATCTAAAAAAAATTTTTATGATGAATCTCCTTAAATTCCAAATAAAATTTACAAAAAAAGACTAAAAATTATTTTTTCAACTCCTAATAAGAGCAGACAAATGAGCACTAAAGATAAATCAATTAAAATATTATTAGTGGAAGATAACCCTGGAGATTTTAAAATCATACAAGAAATGCTCAAAGAAAGTAAATATACTCCATTCAAACTAACTCATGCGCCTAAATTAAAAGATGGATTAAAAATTCTCCAGAATAATAAATTTGATGTGATAATTCTCGATTTGAACTTACCGGATAGTGAAGGTTTAGATACATTTCTCCAAATTCTAAGTAAACACCCTGAACTCCCCATCATAATATTAACTGGTTTATCAGATGAGGAAATGGGAATAAACGCCGTGAAACAAGGTGCACAGGATTATCTAGTCAAAGGAGAATTCAACGGTAAACTTCTAGCCCGTTCCATCAACTACGCAATTGAACGTAAGCGATTAGAAGGATTATTCAGTTACCACATAAACCGATAATGATAATCATTTTTATTCGAACAAAAAATAATTAATTCACAAATATTTTGAACAGTTTTTCAAAAAAAATCTCTTTTTTTAATTATAACCGAAGTGCATTAAATAGGATGGTTATTTTAATTAAATATTTAATATAGCTAATAATTTTTTAATAGTTCAAATTTTAACTAAATCCTTATTTTTTAATAATTTATTTATCTTTATAAGGGATTTAACTATATATTTAATAAGAATTAGTCCAGTATCAGTTGATTGTAATTATTGATAAAAATACGGTGAAATTTGATTCAATTTAATATAAGGTGATGAAATTTTGAAAGTGAAAGTTAGATCTCCAGGTTCAGCTACTGTTATAAATGCAATATCCACTGGATGTGGCTCTGCATTTGGTATTCAACTTTATGTTACAGCGGAAGCAGAATTAACATCCTCCTCTAAGATTGATTGTAAAACAGATGAGAATGTGGACACTGCTTTAATGGAGATTTGTGTGAAGAATGTTCTAGAGAAATTCCATATAGAAAGTGGAGTTAAAGTGCGAACTGAATCTAATCTTCCCATTGCATCAGGCCTGTCCAGTAGCAGTGCCACTTCCAATGCTATAGTGTTAGCTACAACACAGGCTTTAAATGATGCATATGAAATTAATCCTATTGATATCGGATTAGATGAAATGGGAATTGTGAATCTAGCTGTAGATTCATCATTACAAGCTGGAGTAACTATAACTGGTGCTTTTGATGATGCTAGTGCTTCATATTTGGGTGGTTTAACCATCACCAATAATTTGGAGCGTAAAATTATACGGAGAGAGAAGTGGAATGAAGATGATAGACACAATATTTTAATATATATGCCGGATAAAAAGTCACTTACCATGGATGCTGATGTGGCAAGGATGAAACTCTTAGCACCTTGGGTTAAATTAGCCTTCAAAGAAGTATTAAAGGGTAATGTTCATCACGCGTTGACTTTAAACGGATTTTTGTATTGTTCAGCTTTACACTTCAATCCTGATATTGCGTTGGATGCATTGGAAGCTGGTGCAGTAGCAGCAGGACTTTCTGGAACCGGTCCATCATTCGTGGCTATTGGAGATAATAATAATTCTCATTTAATTGTGGATGCATGGAAATCTTATCCTGGAAAGATTATAAGTACTAAAGTGGATAATCTGGGTACAAGGGTGATTATAGAATGAATAAATCAGAAGCCCTGAAACTATTAAATGATTCCAGGGATAAAATCGACCAGATTGATGATGAAATCTTTAATCTTATAATCAAAAGAACTAGTCTATCTAAGGGTATAGTCACTGCCAAAATGGTTTTAGGTAAAGATATTCACGATACTAGAAGAGAAGATTATATCCAAGATAAAATTAAAACTATAGCTAAAAAGAAGAATATTAATGAGGTTAGTCTCATAAATATAATGAATATATTAACGGATTTAAACAAAAACGAACAAGAAAAATTTTCGGAAGGTAAAAACAATGGGAAACATTAGAACATCATTTATAAAAAGAGTATCTAAAGAGTTAATTGAAACTTATGAAGGTAAATTCACTACCGATTTTGATGAAAACAAAAAATTAGTCGAGGAATTCACATCAGTTAGCACTAAACATTTACGGAATAAAATAGCTGGATACGTCACCAGATTAGTTAGACAGTAAATAGAAAATAATTTTTAGAGCGGTGAATCATATTGGATATAATAGTGGCCAAATTCGGAGGAACATCCATTGGTGATGGAGAGAAAATAAAAAAAGCAGCCGAATCAGTGGTTAAAGAATATATGAAAGGCACTAAAGTGGTAGTAGTGGTATCCGCTATTAATAAAACCACTGATGAGATTATAAATATTGTTAATGAATCTATAGGAGACTCCGTTAATGAAAAGCAGTTAGCTGAGATTATCTCCATGGGTGAAGTTACCAGTGTACGAATATTCTCATCTACAATCGAATCTTTAGGTGTTAAATCCGAATATCTAGATCCATTTAAAGATAATTGGCCCGTTATTACTGATAGTAACTATTTAAATGCTAAAATTGATTTTGAAGCCACAGAGAAGAAATCTAAGGAGCTTTTAAAACTCTTAGATCAGGGGATTATACCTGTACTCTGCGGCTTCCTGGGTAAAGATAAAAATGGTAATATAACCACTCTAGGCAGAGGTGGAAGTGATATAACAGCATTCCTATTAGGGCACACTCTAAAGGCAAAAGAAGTGATTATAGTAACCGATGTGGGTGGAGTAATGTCCACGGATCCTAATAAGCTTCAATCTGCTAAGAAGCTTGATAAGATATCTGTAGAGGAAATGAGGGATCTAGCCACTCACGGCGCTCAAGTGTTACATCCTTATTCATTGAGATATAAGGATCCCTTAATTAACGCTAAAATCATCGGTTATGAGCATGGTGACCTCTCCGCTATTGGAACAGAAATTATAGGTCCCTCAGAGAATGAAATGCTTAAAACCACCGCCTTAAATGATGAACCCATAAGTGTAATAGCAGTGGTGGGTGAAGAGATTTTAACTAAAAGCGGAGTGCTAGCAGACCTCACGGACGCATTATCCGAGAATAAAATTAATATTTACGGTATATCCACTGGACAGAATAGTATAACCATCTTTGTAGATAAATCCATCGCTGACCAGGCTCATGAGATATTACATGATGTAGTGGTGGATAATGAACATTTAAGCAGTCTTTCATTGGGTAGGGAAATCGCTATGATCACGGTTGCCAGTCAGGATTTTATTGATACTCCTGGAATAATCACTAAAATAACCGAGCCTTTACGTAAAAAAAATATTAATATCGTGGAGATTTCTTCAAGTCAAACTAGTGTAGTTATTTTCGTGGATTGGAATGATGGTAAGAAAGCTTATGGAATGGTGAGGAGTGTCTTGGAATGAAACTGGAAGGAACAATAGTTGCTATGGTAACTCCATTCAACGATGAGGATGTAGTTGACGAAACAGGAATTAGAGAGAACATAAATTATTTAATAGATAGGGGAGTGGAAGGTGTACTGGCAGCGGGAACAACAGGTGAATCCGCTACCATAACCCATGATGAACAACGTAAGATGATTGACATCATGGTGGATGAGGTTAATGGTAGAGTTAAATCCATCGCCGGAGCCGGTAGTAACTCTTCAAAAGAAGCCCTGGGACTGGTGAAGTACGCTGAGAAAGCCGGTGCAGATGCAGCTTTAGTTATAACACCCTATTATAACAAACCACAACCTCATGGACTTTATGAACATTATCGAATGCTCACAGAATCCACTAATATTCCTATAATAGTTTATAATGTCCCGTCACGTACCGGAACCGATATCGATGTGGATACCATTGGTAAAGTGGCGGAATTAGATAACATTATAGCTATTAAAGAGGCTAATCCTGACTTAGATAAAGTTAGTCAAATCATGAAGAAACTAAAATCATTAGGTAATAATGATTTTAGTGTTATATCCGGTAATGATAATCTGACTTTACCTATGATCTCATTGGGAGCTAAAGGCGTTATAAGCGTGTTAGCAAACGTCGACCCAGCTCGTATGAGCGCTCTTGTGCGGAATGCTTTGGAAGGTGATTACAATGAAGCTCAGAGAATTCATTATGAACTTTATGATTTAATGAAAGTATTATTCATTGAATCTAATCCTGTTCCCGCTAAAACAGCTCTTAACTTGATGAATCGTCCAGCTGGTAATGTGCGCATGCCACTGGGATCCCTGAAGGAAGAGAATAAACCCCGGGTGAAAAAGGTTCTCCAGGATTTAAAGCTAATATAAAACTATTTTTATATCTGTTTAATCCTTAAAATTAATATTTTTTACCACTAATTTTTTTTTTTAATATCCACTTTTATCAAAATATTTATGGAGAGAGGTAAAAATAATATGATTAATATCGCGGTAACCGGCGCAGCTGGTAGAATGGGTTCAAAAATCATTAAAAACATCCTAGAGCAGGATGACATGAATATTGCAGCAGCAGTAGAAACACCCGACACTCCTTTGGAGGGGAAAGACATAGGGGAAGTAATAGGAGTAGGGAATATAGGAGTTGAAATTACCCCTGCTAATAAACTAGAGGAAGTATTAACAAAAGTAAAACCGGATGTACTAGTAGATTTCACTATAGCAAATGCAGCCGTTAAAACTATAAAAACAGCCTCAATTAATAATGTGAATCTAGTGGTGGGAACCACTGGTTTCTCGGATGAAGAAATGACTGAGATAAAGGAAGCCATCACATTGAATAAAGTAAAAGCAGTTATAGCTCCTAACATGGCTGTAGGAGTTAATGTATTCTTTAAAGTAATCAAAGATTTAGCACCTATACTATCAGATTATGATATTGAGATAATTGAAGCTCATCACAAACATAAGAGAGATGCACCTTCAGGAACCGCGGTTAAAGTCTTTGAAATCATAGCACACGAACTTGAAGACGAATCAAAGAAAACATGTGTTTACGGGAGAAATGGATTAGTAGGTGAGAGAACAGCTGAAGAGATAGGTATGCACGCAATTCGCGGTGGAGACATAATAGGCGACCACACTGTACTATTCGCTGGTGATGGTGAACGATTAGAAATTACACACCGAGCTAGTAGTCGGCAGGCATTTGTAAATGGAGTTATGAAGGCTGTAAGGTATATTCCAATAGCTGAAAAAGGTAAAATAAGTGATATGGCTGATGTACTCGGTTTAAAATAGTAAAATATTTTATTTAAGAGTTTAAATTTAATTGGTGGGGTAAAAAAAATGATAGGTGATTATTTATGGTGAATGTGGGAATACTTGGAGCAACGGGAATGGTAGGGCAGCGTTTTATAGAATTATTAGGCGATCACCCTGATTTAGAGTTAACCACTCTCACTGCCTCGAAAAGATCAGCAGGAAAAAAATATGAAGATGCAGTAACCTGGTACTTAGACTGTAAAATACCAGAAATAGCCCGCAATATTACAGTGGTTGATACTGAACCGAATGAAGTTAAAGATGTAGATATTGTTTTTTCAGCTTTACCCGCAGACATTGCAAGAGTCGTTGAACCTAAATTCGCTGAAGCCGGTATGATAGTGGCGTCTAACGCTGCTGCTATGCGAATGGAGCCTGATGTACCACTAGTTATTCCTGAAGTTAATCCAGAACACTTGGAATTAATAGATTTGCAACGGAAAAATAGGGGTTGGGATGGATTTATTGTAACGAACCCTAACTGTTCTACGATTGCCCTAGCCATGACACTGAAACCGCTCTATGATCAATTTGACTTGGAAAGAGTTTATGTCTCCACTATGCAGGCTGTATCTGGTGCAGGATATAATGGAGTATCTTCGATGGCTATTGTGGATAATCTGGTGCCCTTTATTGGTGGAGAGGAGGAGAAAATGGAAAATGAAACATTACATCTTCTAGGTGATTTGGATGGTAATGTGGTTACTCCAGCATCCTTCGGAGTCAGCACCTCCTGTCATCGTGTAGCTGTATTAGATGGGCATACTGAAGCAGTTTTTATTCAGATGAATGAAGAATTCCATGTGGATGATGTTAAAAAAAGTTTCCAAGAATTCCAGGGTCTACCTCAAAAACTTGATCTTTTCTCAGCACCAGCAGCACCGATAATAATCAGAGAAGAAGAAGATAGACCTCAACCTCGTATGGACCGGAACACTGAACGCGGAATGGCAGTTACTGTAGGGCGAATACGACAGGATACTGTTTTCAATGAAAGCCTTAAATATATTCTAGTTGGTCATAATACCATTAGAGGCGCTGCAGGAGCGTCTATACTTAATGCAGAANNAATTCTTTTTTAGCTTTTTTTTATTTTTTTTAAGGTCTACGATGAAAGACTTTATTTCTTACAGTATGAATATAATAACCCTGTTTCCCGATATAAAGGGTAAAAACACCAACATTAAAGTTATTATCACCTTGAGACTCATTTTCAGATAAGTAATTATCTAATAACTCTCTAAATTCAGTTTCTGTGGCGTTCGTGAAGTAAAAAGCATAAGGAAACTCTTTACCGGATTCAAGTTCTGAATCTATATAAAAACTATTCACTTTTCCAATTTCCATTTTTCATTTCTCCCCTCTTGGTTAAATAAACGCTGCATTAAAAATTGGAATAAAGTATAATCATCATACTAGATAAAAATTATGAAAAAAATAGCATTAAAACTTTTTTTTAAGTAACTGTAATTACTAATGCATTTACTGTATAATTTAGATGAGATAACCTATTATTTGAGCTTAGATTCCCTAAAGTTTAAAGACTATGGATACATAAATCATAAGTAGTGATAATATGGCGTTCTTAAAAGACACTGAAAGAGAACAATTAAGGCAGTTGGTGAAGGCTTGCCTTCTTGAGATAAGTAAATTGAAAATTGAACTTAAAAAGTGTCAGAAAGAATCATCCAATAAACAGAGTGAAAACATTCAAATTCATGGATTTAAAGAAGAATCAAAGCATGAAATAGATGAAAAGGATA
>PMNN01000252.1 GCA_003161815.1 Methanobacterium sp.
GAAGCCATAACAGCATGGGGAAGGGAATTCCTGAAAAAACCATGGAAAACGCCGAAAAACATGGTTTAAAACCAATATATGCTGACACCGATGGATTCTACGCAACTTATACTGGATAATTTGACTTCATGATTGTGCTGATCATGTTCATCTTTCAGCCGTTTTGCCTCTATAGGATCTTTACTGACTAAATATATACTACAGAGCGCTGGAAGGGCTTCTACTCTACCATCCGCGTAGTTTGTTTTTGGGATTTAATAGTGGTGATGTAACTTCAAAACAAAATTAAAGTTAAAATGACACACCAAAAAAATAGATTATCTTTTGGTCCATTTCAAGTTTTAATCATTGTAAATGGAATGAAAGTAAGTACATTTTAATATTGAATTATAACAAAACATATTATATAAATAATATAAACTTATGGCTTTATAAAAAACAAGCAAATAAATAAAAATCTCATCCTAAACATGAAAAAACTGGTTTTTTACATTCACAAATAAAAATATCACTTTACTTAATACCTTATTGATTCCATTAAAAAAAAATTAAAGGCTTGAGGTGGATATAATTAGAAATTATACTAAATTCTTATTATTTTTAGGATTATTATTTTTAAGTTCTATAATATTATCTGGTGGAGTGTCAGCTGCTAGTTCGACAAGTCTTGCAAATAGTTCGCAGCCTAAATATCAGCATGATAATCAGAATACTGGACAATCACAATACATGGGACCAACTACTAATACTACCAAGTGGGTAACAAACTTAGCTAATGGTGATGTACTTTCACCTGTGATCGGTAGTAACGGAACTATATATGTTGGAACTCGTTTTAGTGATGGTTTATATGCGGTTAACCCTAACGGATCATTGAAATGGAGTTACACTAATATAAATGGGACAACCACAATTCCCGCAATAAGTTCTGATGGCACCATCTACATTGGAACAGTTGATGGTTTGTATGCATTCACCCCGAATGGCAGTAAGAAATGGCGTTACACAGCTACTGATACTAGTTTTACAGTATCCAATCCATCTATCGGTTCTGATGGAACCATTTACATTATAGACTACATGAACAATTACGATACTATTCATAGTGCTTTATATGCAATAAACCCGAATGGAACTAAAAAATGGAGTTATAATATACCCTCCACTAGTAGTGGTGTGGGGTTAGGAATTATTCAATCTCAAGTTATCGGTCGTGATGGAACAATTTATATTAACGGATATTACCAAGGCAATGTAATTAACTTCCTATATTCCCTGAATCCGAATGGTACATTGAAATGGAAGTACACGAATAAAGATGATATAACCACAACACCATCCATTGGATCTGATGGAACCATCTACATGGGAAGTGATATTGGTTACTTATACGCTATAAACCCCACTGGGACACTTAAATGGAGTTATAATACAGGTGGATATATTAGGATGCCACCCGTTATCAGTAAAAATGGAACCATCTACACTACAGCCAGTTATTACAATAGTAACACTAAAACCTGCTATAGTGCATTATATGCCATTAATCCTAATGACACATTAAAATGGATGAAAATCAATAATATTCTTTTAAATTCACCGGCAACCATCGGAGCTGACGGAACCATTTATATTAGCGCTGGCATAACTGGTCAGCGTAATGGAATATTATACGCGTTCAACCCCACAGGCTCAACGAAATGGGTTTATCATACACCGTATGATATTGATTCGGCACCTGCAATCAGCAGTGATGGAACACTCTACTTCGGAACCTGGGATGGTAAATTATACGCCCTATCCAATCATTTAAACTTAACAACCACTACTAATACCACCGTTAATAGTACAGTTAAGACTATTACTCCAGTAAGTTTGACAAGCACAGATATTAACAATGCTGCAACTCATGTACAGTACTATGTGGATACTAATGGCAGATTACCAAGTTATATTACAATAGCTAATCATCAAGTAACAATGCCACAATTCCTTATGTTAATCACAGCTAACTTATTGAACATTAATAAAGGATTAAACACCCCTATTAATCTTGAAGGAATTATTAAACCTAACACTGCAGTTGAAACCGTTACCAGTGGATTAATCCTGAAATCTGAATACTTAACCTTAGCAGGGAATATATTAAACGTTATAAATAAATCTAGCAGTGCACCTAGTAGTATTTCAACATCACGGGGTGTAATGAATTTCAATAATCTAGTTTACAGTTATTGTAAAATATTAGTTTTCCAAAGTAACAATCAACGATTACCAAATTACGTTACAGTTAAAACATGGAATAGTGTCACTAATATAATCTCAGTTGCTGTTTTATATAGTATTGCAGATGAAGATAATCAATTTATGGATATTCAGGGCACATCTGATGCTGCTAGCTTAATTCGGTTAGGATACGGTGATTGTTGGGCTAATTCTGAATGGCTTTATAATAAATTAACCGCCACCGGTGTGCAAGCCCGGATAATGGGTTATGTTAATGGTGGATATGGTGAAGGATACCGTCACGCGTGGATTGAAATCAATACCGTTAATGGTTGGCAGTCATGGGATTATATTGGAACTCATTCACAGCATTACGGTAACTTAGCTGATGGTACGCCATTTGTACTTATAGGCCCCGGAAAATCCAATGCAGATATACTGAGCACAGGATACTAAAGAATTAAAGGTAAAACTTGGGGAAAAAATGCTACCCCCAAGTATGGAATTAACAAGAATTGTAGGCCAACCACTGTTTGACGTAGCGCGTATGGCCAAGAAACAACAAGTGGAATGGTATTTAATAAGGAAAGCTTTTGAATATGGAGACATATCGCCAAACAAATCCGGAATAATTTTAAGAAAATGCGGTGAGAGGATACGTTAAGGAGCCTGTGAAGAGTTTACACGAGAATATTGTTTACTTCGACTTCCAAAGCTTATATCCCAACATAATCATCTCCCAAAAATATTTCACCAGACACCCTAATCGAAGATGATAGTTAGGAATGTCACATCACACCAGAACTAGGATATAAATTCAGGAAAGAACCAGTAAGCTTTGTACCATCAGTCATTGGCAAAGTTCTCCAGGATAGAATACGAATTAAATCCATCATGAAAGAATCCACAGATCCTAGAGAACGTCAAGTATTAAATGTGCAGCAAGAAGCACGAAAAACACTAAT
>PMNN01000066.1 GCA_003161815.1 Methanobacterium sp.
CAACAACACCGCATCCTCATATTATGGTGGTGGAATCTACAACAATGGTAATTTGACTGTGACCCATTCTAATGTATACAACAATGGTCTTGTTGGAATCTACAACAGTGGTAATTTGACTGTGACCCATTCTAATGTATACAACAATGGTGGTGGTGGAATCTACAATGATGGTGGTATTTTCACTTTGACTAATTCCAATGTATACAACAACACCGCACCTACTAATGGTGGTGGAATCTACAATTATGATGGTGGTACTGTGAATTTGACTAATTCCAGTGTATTCAACAACACCGCAGATTATGGTGATGGTGGTGGAATCTACAATTATGATGGTAGTGTGACTTTGACTGGTTCCTATGTGTACAATAATACCGCAACCGGAAATGTGTGGGGTTATGGTGATGGTGGTGGAATCTACAATTATGGTGGTAATGTGACTTTAATTGGTTCCAGTGTATTCAACAACACCGCATATACTGATGGTGCTGGTGGTGGAATCTACAATGATGGTGGTAATGTGACTTTAACTGGTTCCAGTGTATACAACAACACCGCATCCTCATATTATGGTGGTGGTGGAATCTACAATCATGATGGTAGTGTGACTTTGACTAATTCCAGTGTATACCAAAACACCGCAGATTATGATGGTGGTGGAATCTACAATTATGATGGTAGTGTGACTTTGACTAATTCCAGTGTATACCAAAACACCGCAGATTATCATGGTGGTGGAATCTGCAATTATGGTACTGTGACTTTGGCATTCTGTAGATTATTTGGAAATACAGCACCTTTGGGCACTGCCATCTATTGTAATGATGGTTCGGTGAATGCTACACTTAACTGGTGGGGTTCAAACCAAGACCCTAGCAGTAAAGTATATGGTAATGTGACCGTTACTCCATGGCTGGTTTTAAATTTGGCTGCTAATCCAACCAGTATTATTATTGGTGGCACGTCAAATATAACCGCTGATTTATTACACGATTCAAACAGCGGATACCACGATCCAGCCAAGGGTCATGTTCCTGATGGAATATCAGTGACTTTTACTTCAACGCTGGGCACAATTAATAGCCCAGTATACATGTACAATGGTGTTGTCAAGGCTACTTTAAGTAGTAGTGTTAGTGGTGATGCAAATGTTTCTGCAAAAGTTGACAATCAAACCGTAACTAAGTCTGTCACGATTGATGGCACACCCCCTACAGTAACAAGCATTGACCCTGCAAAAAACGCAGTAAACGTACCTAATAATAAAATAATTAAAGTAACTTTCAGCGAACCGGTAACAGCGGGCAGNNATAAAAGACACGACAGGTAATGGGCTCGCCACAGACTTCACCAGTAATTTTACTATTGCTACTATAATACCAAGTGTAAACAGTACTGATCCGGTTAATGGTGCGGTGAACGTGCCTAACAATAAAGTGATTAAAATAACCTTCAGCGAACCCATCACGGCAGGCAGCGCCTACAACAGTATAACGGTTAAAAACAGCGCCGGCGCATCTAAACAGATGACCACAAGTATTTCTGGTAATGTTTTGACCTTGACACCGGTCTACCCTTACCTTACCGGATACAAATACACTGTAAACATACCCGCCGATGCGGTTAAAGACACAGCTGGCAATGGCCTCGCAACAGACTACACCAATAGTTTCACAATCACACCACTCACCTTAACCAGCACTGATCCGGTTAATGGCGCGGTGAACGTGCCTAACAATAAAGTGATTAAGATGACCTTCAGCGAACCCATCACACCGGGCAGCGCCTACAGCAGTATAACGGTTAAAAACAGCGTAGGCGCATTAAAGCAGATGACTGCTAGTATTAATGGTAGTGTTTTGACCTTGACACCAGTTTATAATTACCTCACCGGTGACAAATACACCATCACCATACCAGCAAATGCAATAAAAGACTCAGCGGGTAATGGGTTGGCTGCAGATTACATTAGTAGTTTTACCGTAACTACAACCTAAAAGGGGGAATATATATTAATAAAATTATATTATTTTCCCTTTTAAAATCTCTTTTTTTTAGTTTTTAACTTTAGGTCTGTTTGTTTGATTCTGTTTTTTTCCTATGTTTCCGTGTCCCTATGTTTCCGTGTCTATATAAACTTCCTAGTAGCGTGCTCTACTAATCTCCATCATATTTCCCGTATTTTTAACATTGGTGGTTTAAGGGTGATTTACTCTTCTATCAACTTTTTTTTTATGTAATGTATCATCCATACCAGTATCCTCTACGACTTTTTTTTTAAATATAAAGTATAAAAGTTTGACTTAATCTCCAGAAAAATAGTAAATCTACCATAAAATTATTTTACTTTTTAAATCAAATTATATAATTAATTAAAACTTTAATCTATAGAGGGGGAACCCATTTTATGCCTGAAGAAGTAAAAAAGTCAATCACTACTCTTAACTTTTTTAAAACACCCGAATTTGATTACCAATTCATGAGAGCTCTGGGATTACACTACCAGGGTGGAGCGTCCATTGGGGAGTGTCTTGCCACCGCCAGCCGGATAAACGATGGTGATGTGATAAGTTGGGTTGAAGAATGGGAAAAAACCGCTCGACAAGTGGAAATGCAGGGTGATGATTTCCTGAAAAGAAATCAGAACACTAGCGCCAGTGAGTCTTATCTGCGGGCTTCCATGTACTACCGTTCCGCTGAGTTTTACGGCTTCTTCTCCGAACCCGGCAAAAAAGAAAATTGGATGAAGAGTAAAGAATGCTTTCAAAAGGCAGTGAAACTTTTTAAAATCCCTCCAAAAGTGGTGGAAATACCTTTTGAAGATATGAAATTACCAGGATATCTCTTCACCATAGACAACCGAAAAAGACCCACGCTTCTGGTTATGAGCGGGTTTGATGGGACAGCTGAAGAGTTATATTTTTACATCGGAGCCGGGGCTATAGAAAGAGGTTACAACGTGTTTTTATTTGAAGGGCCAGGCCAGGTAGGGCCAATACACCTTTATCCTGATAAACCCTTCCGTCTGGATTATGAAAAACCCATAAAGGCTGTAGTAGACTTTGTCCTTACAAAAGAAGAAGTTGACCCTGATAAATTAGTTTTAATAGGCTTCAGTATAGGTGGGTATTATGTGGCTCGGGGGATAATACATGAAAATCGGATAAAGGCTTGTGTCGCGGATTCCCCTATAATAAATGTTGGCAATTATTATCAGGGTATGGGTCGAATGGAGGAGTTATTAGAGATAAAAGAGGATGATTATCCCTACGTCTTCGAGAAATATCCTATGGTGCGTTGGATCATAGAAACTCTCACGCGACGTTATGGGGTCAAAGATTTCCCTCAGTTACTCGAGAAAATCCAAGAATTTAATATTGAAGATGATTTAAATAAAATAGATTGCGTCACCTTGTCTTTAGTGGGTGAAGGAGAAGGTGATGAGTCAATTCTGCAAACCAAGAAGTTCTTTGAGGGTGTATCCGGACCTAGAGCCATGCACATTTTCACAGTCGATGAAGGGGCGGATTCCCATTGCCAGATTTCCAACTTAGCCTTGATGAACGCGGTAGTCTTTGACTGGCTAGATGATATCTTAATCTAATGAAAGACAAAATAATGGATGAATCTAGGTTAGAATTCTGACCATTATGTTCTAATCTTCGAATTCTCCATCCATTGATACATTTACAAATTTAGGGGCGGTATAAATGAAATGTCAGGATTGCGGTAATGAAAATGATTCAGAGGTAAATTTTTGCAAAAATNNCTCTTTAAAAAAGTCTCCATCTAAAGAAGATGTGTCAATCACTTTCGAACAGGTAGAAACTCTATTTAATTATCTTAGAACTGGTGAAAACGATCAGTTTTTTGACCATGTTACAGATGATGTTGACTGGACTGTAATGGGAACGCATCCGCTGGCCGGGACCTATCATAGCAAACAAGACTTCGTTTCCAGTACCTTTAACCGTTTGAATCGAATACTGAAAGAGGATGCGGTTTTTAAGGTCAACAATATCATAGTAAAGGAGGACACTGCCGTAGTGGAGATGGAATCACTTTCAACCGCCCTTAACGGAATGCTCTTTAACAACACCTACTGTTGGGTGGTTAGATTTAAAAATGACCTCATAGTAGAAGTGAGAGCCTACGTTGATTCGGCTCTAGTACAGATGGTTATTGATGCGAACGAAAAACTGGGATAGTATTAAAATACGCTGCCATTGGGGTCCCAATGATATCCGTTTACTGAACATTCAAAAAAANNCGCTAAAAACAGAAGAATAATTTCCACCTCTAACTTTTTGCAAACGTTAGTTATTCTTCCAAGCGGTTAACTTAACTTAAGAATGTACATATTTGTATTAAAATATTCTAATTTAACTTTCTAACTAACGTTCGTTCGAGTAAAATATTATTAAATGTGGTTTGATCTACTTTGATCCAACCGCCTACAGAAATTTCATGAGAATTTAAAAATATAAGGTTAAGCTGAAAATATGCAATATTGCCATTGATTCATATAGATTATCTTTTTTATTCACGTTTGGAAGAAACACGGCATTGCGGGAGGAATCTGGGTTGAATCAGAACCTGGAATCCTCAACCTCTTCTTCAGCAGCACTCCCTGAAATTGATTATAAATTTATGAAAATAAAATTAATATTATATATTGCTAGTGCTTTATATGGAGAGAGATGAGTGAATAATAAAAAATTATTGTTAATAGGTGCGGGAGTAGGTGTTATAATAATATTATTCATAGTAGTTCTTGTGAGTGGATTAGGAAATAATGACATCTTCTTTGCCGCGAATTCTACTTATAATGTGAATGGTGTTTTATTTAAATATCCTGATACTTTCAAAAACGCCTCAGCACCGGCGCAGATTTTTATCAGCAGCTCGCAGTGGCAACAATCAGGATATTTAGTGGATAATAATTCAAAAATAATTATAAATATACAGATTAATCCTAATACTGAAAAATACACGCCTCAACAAATGATTTTAATTGACGAATCGCCGGTGAAAGAAACTAATGGAAAAGTGTTAAACGTTACCGTATTATCTACTAATTACACTACAAATCCTAGCAATGTTATGGTGGCAAGTGATGTTGAAACAATCACCGACCCTAATTCAAACAAGCTTATAAGGTCTTATCAAATGATTTTCAGCTATAAAAATGGTGAATTACACTCCATAACTGTTCAGGGCGCGGACTCTGATAAAGTCCAATTACAATACGTTCAGCAAATCATATACAACAGTCTAAAAATAAGCTAATTATTATAAGAATCATTGCATAAACCATGAANNGATCAACTTCCAGAGAGCAAACCTGATTAAGAAAAAGATAGCACACAGTAACGCAGAAAACTTGCTAAATTTGTAAAATCTAAAAACATTTACTACTAAAAAAAAAATAGAAATAAAAGATTAATATACAAAAGGACTGATAGATTGAAATAAAGTTCTTATTTCTTAACCTCTGTATCCGTATTAGCCACTTTATCAGTACCTATAATCATATACAGACCTAAAATTAATAATAATATTCCTATAATCAATCCTAAGCCATGTCTTAAAACAGCATCTAAAATAAACAATATGCCAATAATAAGCACTATAAAACCTGCAATTGCTCTATTAAAAGTTATACCCATTATATCCCNNTATCTAATAATTTAATTAATTCTTTAATTTTTTTTTTAAACATCTTACTTTATTCAGAAATTATACTTTCATATCTTATTATATAGAAAATTCTATAAAAAATTTTTTGTTTGATTCCATTTTTATTCCTTAGCTATTGTAATAAGATTATAAGAGATACTTTCGCTTGATTAAATAAATGAGAAATAATAAAGTTATTAGTTAGTAAGATGAAGTAATTTTATCGAATGACCAGAGATTCGGAAAACCTTCGCAGGAACAACCAGGAACTAAAATGATAAGTTAAACAATTGGTTTTTATTAAATAA
>PMNN01000054.1:0-213 GCA_003161815.1 Methanobacterium sp.
AACCCTGCAAGGACTTTTGGACCATATTTAGGCGATGCACTACGGGGAGGACATAGTCTATGGATGTACCTGCCCATATATATTATAGGACCATTAGTAGGGGCCATTCTTGCAGCAATTGCTTACAATTACATGACCAGCGAGGAAAAAGCCAGCAGGGACTAACTAAAAGGTCTAGAAGAACAAATAAAATATATTTTTTTTATTAACATT
>PMNN01000054.1:311-7851 GCA_003161815.1 Methanobacterium sp.
AAATATGCATTGCTTCTATTCCATTATGGGCAACAACAAGATTATGGGGAATTTTTGCATCTTTAAATGCTACCCTAATCAAACATACATCACCAGGATTATCTTCAACCAGTAAAATTTCGATTGGATGTTTAATTGTGGTTTTAATAAAAATCTAACTCCCGAAAATAATTTAAAAAATAATCAAGATTTAATAACAATAGTTATTTTTTTCATTTTGTAAGTATTTTGGGGTAATGTTAACCGCGTCAAATAACAACCGATAAAACATCAAAATAATAATAAACTCTTTTTATAATATTAGGAAAGATTCAATGGAATTCAGGGAGAACTTCCTCCTCATAAAACTTTATAAAACCCTCCTGATGTGGCCCTAATTAATGAATAAACACATGATTATAACCAGCTTTAACGAATCTTTTAATTTCATCAATATGTCTCTGTGGATCATTACCGCAGACTATTTCCTGTGTTAAAGTTTCAGGATCAGTCATTTTAGCTAATTCTTCAAAAAATTTTGGTGTAGGTATTTCCCAATTTAAACCATTTTTATTAGCGAGTATAGGCCAATACTCATAAGTTAACTTTTTAGCATAATCTTCATCATCCGCCCAGCATACTGAAGCCTCAGCATAACAGGGTTTACCCTCCCCTCCAGTTCTTTTGAAGATCTTAACGAGATTCTTCCTAATGCCCGGGGTTATTAATCCGTCACCTATTCTTCCAGCTGTTTCAGCTGCTAACTCACCATCAGCAGACATTAATATAGGTGGAAGCTTTGATGGTAAAGTATAGATTCGAGTATTTTCAATAGTATAATATTTACCTTTAAAATTATGGATATCACCTTGCCAAAGCCTTCGAATTATGTTTACCGCTTCCTCTAGCATTTCAATGCGTATTGGTGCCGGTGGCCAGTGATCTCCCAGAATATGTTCATTAAGATTCTCACCAGACCCCACACCTAACATGAATCTACCCGGTATCATGGAAGCTGTTGTAGCTGCAGCTTGAGCTATTATAGCTGGATGCACTCGGATCGTCGGGCAAGTTACAGCAGTACCTATATTCAAATTCTTTGTCACCTGTGAAATACCACCCAAAGTACTCCAAACAAAGGGACTTTGATCCTGTTTATTAACCCAAGGATGATAATGATCAGAGATCATAGCAAAGCTGAAACCAGCTCCCTCAACCTTTTCAGCATATTTCACCAGATTTAAAGGATGAGTATCCTCACTGGATAATTTATATCCTATTTGAACCATATTTTTTCCACTCCTATAATATTAATATAGTTAATATTTCATAAAAAATTTTTGGCATAAATCCTCTAAATTTAGTTTTAGAATATGGTTAAGAATCCCAAAAAAAGTATTAATTTTGAATATATAAATTCTGTATTATCAATAAAACAAGATGAATTCTAATCCCAATACAAATCATAACAATACTGAATCAATAGTTATATTTAAAACTAAATTATAAAAATCGAATAAATAGATTAAAAAGAGTAATACTCACCATCAATCAATTTAACTCGCTTTATAAGTCCCCTATTCTCCAGAGAACTTATAAGATTATAAGCACCAAGAGCACTGAGTTGCANNGAGTTGCAAATCACCATAAAGCAGATTACCTTCCAATAAATATTTAGAAACACGTTTAGAATCACCAGCTAAATCCTTAATAATTTCTAAAGCAACCAACTCCCTCTCAGTTAAATCCTTTAAACTCTCCTCATCAAGTATTACAGTATCGTCAGGAACTTCTAATACTGATTTGCTCAACCCTGTCTCATCCACTGAAATCGTATCATCCTCAGATACTTTTTCAACCAGCTTAACATAATCTTCTTCAATAAATATAACTCCCTGATCCTCCAAATCCAACAAAGTTACTTTAATCTCCTCATCAGATAAATTCAAATCCTCTATCAAAGTACTAACCGGCACACCATCCGGATACTCCAACTGCAAATCTTTAATCGCATTCAAAACTAGACTTACCTTACTCATGAATATTAAATTAGAGTAATAAATATTAAAATATTTCCATAATCGATAGAATTATTTGTGATTAAGAAGTTTATTATAAATTATTATAAAATATATCCCAAAAAAAGTTTGTTTTTTATTTTAAATAAGCTTCACTGAAACCAAATGTGCTAAAGAAGGTATTCTATATATTCTATTTCCCAATTATCGAATTAATTAAATTAGAATCATTTTCAAATGAGAATTAGAGCTGATCGCCAGAACTGTGCTGAGTCCCAGAATTAATGACTGATGCTGAATGGAAGAATATTAAAAGCCATGAAAAAAAATTTAGGAAAAGGAGACGTAGAATATGTTGAAGTTGGAACCATTAAAATTTAAAGAAAGAAATCTCTCAAAAATTTGATAAAAATAAAAAAAATAAAAAAAGCTATAATTTTCTAAAAAGTTAGTGAATAAATATAAGTGGTTAGAGTTCGAAAAGAGGGATAAAATGGATAAAAAAAAGACTAATGAAAATAAAAAGATGCCAGATCATTATGAGATTATCCCAACTGATTATCCAAAACGTGAAGATGTCTGTAAATTACTTAAAAAAATGGATATTAAGCCTCGTGAAGAGCTTCCAGATAGTATAAATCATAAAAAGTGGTGTTCGCCTGTAAAAGATCAAGGCAATCTCAATTCAGGCTCTGCATTTGCTGGTTCGGGAATGATCGAATATTATGAAAATTTAGTTTCTGATGGTAAATACGTCGATTCTTCAAATCTTTTTTTATATAAAGTAACAAGGAACTTGTTGAACGTGAAGGGCAATATAAGCGTNNTGGGTGCTATGGTGCTTTTTGGGATTCCACCAGAAAAATATTGGCCTTACACTGACAATCTAGGGGATATAATACCTTATGGTTTTGATAATGAACCTCCTGCATTTTGTTATTCATTGGCGCAGAACTTTAAAGTGATTCAGTACTTGAAGATTGATCAACCGGGTATTTCTAGAGATAAATTTCTTGAAGTTATGAAAATAAATTTATCTGAAGGTTTTCCTTTAATATTTGAATTTGATGTATACGAGTCTGTTGAACAAGGTGTAGTTAGTGGATTAATTCCATATCCCCAAAAAGATGAGCGATTAGAACTTCTTAATCATGGGGTTATGGCTGTTGGATATGACGATTCAGTCAAGGTTCTAAATACTAACTCTAATGAAGAAACGGAGGGAGCTATTCTTTTCAAGAACTCTTGGAGCGCAAAATGGGGTGACAATGGTTATGGATGGTTACCATATGAATACTTTTTAAAAGGCTGTGCGAATGACTGCTGGTCACTTCTTCAATGTAATTGGATTGATATAGATGCCTTCAAAGTCTAAAAAGAATTTAAAAATTCCTTCAGATACTCTTCTAAGTAGTCATATTTTAGAAAATTTAAATTGTAAACCTAAAATAAAGAATCAAGGACAACTAAATTCATGTACAGCAGTAGCACTTGCGGGAATGTTGGAAACAATTGAATGCAGAGATTTTGACAAATATACCGAAGTTTCCTCTCTCTTTATCTATAAATTATCTAGAAATTTGTTACGTTTGACGGGTGATACGGGAGCGACTATTAAATCAACAATGGCTGTACATAAACTATTTGGAATTCCTCCTGAAAAGAATTGGCCTTACACTGACAACCTTGGAGATGTTATACATTATGGTTATAAAAACGAGCCTCCTGCATTTTGTTATGCAATTGCAAAGAATTATGGTAGGTTAAACAAAGCAGCAATAAAAATTGATTTACCAAAAACATCTAAGAATTTACTTTTAGAGAGAATCAAGAAAATTTTAGCAGAAAATATACCATTGTACATGACTTTCAAACTCTTTGGATCTCAACTTAATGTGAAGAGTAATAAAATTATTTATCCATGTCCCAGTGATGAAGTTATAAAAGAAATACAAGTTAAGGCAATTGGATATAATGATAATAAAAAGATTAAAAATCCTAAATGTAATATTAAAAATAAAGGTGCAATTTTATTCGATGGTTCACCAAAAATAAGTCACGTTTTATTACCATATGATTATGTGCTTAACGGGCATGTGAAAGATTGTTTGTTACCTCTAAAAGAGGATTTAATTAGTTTAGATGAATTTATTCTAGAGGGATATGGAAATAGGATAAGAACATCAGTTGGCAGGTTTAACCACGTCATATGAGAACTCCACACATTTTAACCAAATAATATACATGACACTATTATTATCGATTGGATATGGGTGAGTAAATTTGACTAATTATGAAGAAGAAAAGAATGAGTTAGAAAGATATCAACTAATTTTTGATCTCATATCTGAAAGATTTAAAGTAGAATGGCAGTTAACTAATGATCTTGATACTAAAGCCTCTTCATTAATTGGTTTTGTTGGTATAATACTAAGTTTAGAAGGAATATTTGTAAGTTTGATACTAACAAATTTAAAACTAACAAATAATTTTTTTTGGCTTTACTTAATTTTCCTAGTTAGCATTATTCCACTGATATGTTCCATGATTTCTGGTTTAATGGCATTTAGAGTACAAGAGTGGGATTATGCTCCTGATNNAGTAAATTAACTATTTTAGAAGATTATTCCGAAATTTTTTCAGATATATTAATTGATAATAGGCCCAAAAATGAGCAAAAAGCAAAATTTATACAATTAGGTTACATATTTTTAACAATAGGCATTATTTTTGTTATTGCGTTTATTAGCATCATATTATTGATTTGGAGGTGATACTATGGCTGACGAGAAAGAAAAAGAAATAAATACTGTTGATGAGGAAAGAAAAAGAAGAATGAACCGTCAAAAAGAAAAGCTTTATAAGACTGCATTGCGACCAAGTAAAAAGAAACCGTGATCATGGCCAGGTGAAAATTCGCGCCAGAAAAATTAATTTTTCTTAAAATTAAATTTCATTTTTTCATCGATAAATTCAATTATGCAGGTTTTATTAATTTGATATTTTATTTGAGCTGTTAAATTGAATTAATACTTTAGGTTCAATTTAGTCTATACAAAGTATTGACTAATATGATGCAACGAATTTTCATATGAAAAATTATTTATTCAGCTTTTTTAAGTTCAAATAAATTTATAATTCTGGAATATATCTCTTAACTTAAAGTATTTGTATTAACAAATCAATAATTTGCTTTAAGAAAAGCTAATAATAAGTTATTTTATNNGCAAATATTTCCATTGATTTAGCTCTAGATTTAATAAAGGAAAATATTTTGGCAGTCATTTTAGCATTTATTTGGGGTTTAATCTACGAAAAATATCCAGATTATCTCTTTAATCCTCTTTTCATTGTTATTCTGATTTTTTTTACTTTTATTGCATTATTATTAGATTATTTCCAGAAAGAAAAAAAGGAAAATCGAAGATTAGAGAAAGTGAAAGATAAGTATATAGGATTTTATGGTAAAACAAATGAATTAAAACCACGTGATTTTAGAATAGCAGAATTTAGAGATCATTTTTATGAAGGAAAAGAGTATAGAAAAGTATCTGAATTAGTAAATAATGATAAAAATGTTATTATAATAGGAAAGCCAAAAGCTGGCAAAACAAGAACCGCATATGAAATTACTAAAGGGAAAAAAGATTTCAATGTCATAAAGTTTTTGGAAAAGTCTATTGAAATTCAAGAAATCCCAGATTATATTTTCAAAGGAAAAATAATAGTTTTTTTAGATGATTTAAATAAATTTGTCAAGAATTTTAATCTTTATGAGTTAATTAAAAAATTAAATGATAAATCAGAAGAATTTATAATTGTCGCAACTTNNCGGGAAAGAATATGAAACAGCTGAAAAAGAATTTGCAGACAATATTAGAGAATTTAATATCATTGAACTAAGAGATGTCCATAAGATTATAGCTAGATCAATTTCAAAAAAGGAAAGTTTAGATATTAAAGAATTTGACGGTACGATAGGTTCATTGTTTTTAGGAACAAAGGACATGCAAATACGATATAATGCTATTTCAGAAGAATCTAAATTTCTATTTCAAACGTTAAAACTCCTACATGATGCAAGAATTTTCATACCAAATAAGAATAGATTGAAAAGAATTAATCGAAAAAGGTTAGAAAAAGAAAAAATATATCATCATTTAAGTTTTGAAAGTGCATTTAAAGCACTAGAAAATAATTCATTCATTTTAAATGAAAATGGGATGATAAGTGAATCTCACGAGACTTATTTAGATTTTTCAAGTTATAAAACATCTATAACAGATTTGAAATGGCTCAAGGGAATTTTATCAGAAATCAAAGATCTATACGGGTTATTTGATCTTGGAAACACTTTTTTACACAAAAAATTATTTGAAGATAGTATTATGTGTTATGATAAATCTATAGAAATAAACCCACGATACTTCGAGGCATTGAATAATAAAGGGACTGCTCTTTATAATCTTGAAAGGTATCCGGAAGCTTTGGACTGCTTTGAAAAAGCTTTAATTTTAAATCCAGAAATTGATTATGTATGGTATAATAAAGGAAATGTTCTTCGTAATCTTAGAAGATATCCCGAAGCTTTAGAATTTTATGATAAAACAATAGAAATAAATACTNNAAGCCGTAGAAATAGATCCAAAACATACTACTGCACTGAATAGTAAGGGAAATATCCTGATCGATCTTGGAAGGTATCATGAAGCTTTAAAATGCTTTGAAGAAGCAATAAAAATATCCCCCGAATTTAGTTATGCATGGAACGGGAAGGGAAATGCACTTCATGGCCTTAAGAATGACAAAGAAGCATTGAAATCCTATGACAAAGCCATAGAAATTAACCCCAAATACTTCGAGGCATGGAATAATAAAGGAACGCTCTTTGCAAAGAGTGGGAAGAATTTGGAAGCATTAAAATCTTTCGACAAAGCCGTAGAAATAGATCCAAAAGATATTGAAACTTGGTATCGTAAAGGAACTGTACATTATAAAATTGGCAACAATAAAGTAGCTTTAGAATGCTTTGATAAAGCCTTAGAATTAGATCCAAAACATTCTTACTCCTGGATTGGCAAAGGAATATCACTGCTGAAACTTGGAAAAAATCAGGAAGCATTTGTATCTTATGATAAAGCCCTTGAAATAGATCCCGAATCTGTTTATGCCTTGAAGGGTAAAGGAATAGCACTGGGACACCTTGGAAAAAATCAGGAAGCATTAGAGGCTTTTATTAAATCCCTAAAATTAAACCCAGAAGATACAGATGCCTGGAAAAACAAAGGAACAGCTCTGATAAACATTGGAAAAAATCAGGATGCATTAACAGCTTTTGATAAAGCCCTGGAATTAAACCCGGATGCATCGACATGGTACAATAAAGGCAGAGTTTTAATAGATTTAGAGAGATATCAAGATACATTGACCTCTTTTGATAAAGCATTAGAACTAAATCCAAGAGATACTAGATCCTGGTATTATAAAGGAATAGCATTGGGAATGCTTGGAAAAAATCAGGATGCATTAACAGCTTTTGATAA
>PMNN01000129.1 GCA_003161815.1 Methanobacterium sp.
CCTCATTTAGAATTATTAACATTTGATATGTCATACTTTAAACTACTATCCGCTGGTGAAGATACTACTATACTCACCTATCAGTGCCGAGGAACATTTAATTACAAGGGTAAGGAATTATCCGGTGATTTCCATGTTTCAGCTGTTTACGAAAAGTTAGATGAAGATTGGAAACTTCTATTATGGCAAATTACACCGATTATCTAAAAAAAATGTAAAATGCATTAAAAAAAATAATAAAACATTAACTTATTAAATAAAATATTTTATAAATCTAATTCATTTAAACCTTTAATTATCTTCTCCTCNNTTATAATTAGAAATACTTAAACCATAATCATTATCCTTAATCTCACTAAACGGGACATGGAAACATTCCGCTTTCCTATCCTCAAACTCCATTGAATCTCTATTCTGGAATTTCATTATTATATCCGGTATGTCACCTTTACCATCAATATAATTTCTTTTATCATCTAAACTATAACCATCAGACGTCATATCATAAAACCAAACCTTCTTTGTCGGCTCACCCTTAGTAAAAACCAAAACACCAGTAGAAACCCCTGCATACGGTTTAAAAACCCCTGAAGGCATGGAAATTACAGCATCAAGCCGACACTCTTCCAGAAGCTTCATCCTAATAAATTTATGCGCCCGTGAATTACCGAATAAAACACCCTGAGGAACAATCACAGCACATCTACCACCACCGGTGAGAATATTGAACATCAACTCTAAAAAAAGAATCTCAGTTTTAGTAGTCTTAATCGTAAAGCCTTCATTAAGTTCAGATGCATCAATACTACCCTTAAACGGTGGATTAGCTAAAACCACATCATAATAATTCGATTCATCATAACGAGTAGATAACGTATTCTCCTGAACAATATGAGGATTATTAATCCCATGCATCATCAAATTCATCAGAGATATCCTAGTCATAGTCTGCTCAAAATCAAACCCATAAAGAGTATCCTCCCTCAAAAAATCCCATTGCTTCTCATCTAACCGGTCACCCTTCAAATTGTAAATATTACCCTCTTCATCCTCCTTAACAAATTCCTGTGATGTATTAGCTTTTAAAATATGTTGATAAGCGTTAACTAAGAATCCAGCGGTTCCACAGGCAGGATCACAGATAATGTCACCGATTTTAGGATCAACCAATTCCACCATCATATTGATGATATGTCTAGGAGTCCGGAACTGACCATTCTTACCCGCAGTCTTAAGCTCCGATAAGAGATACTCATAAATATCTCCTTTAGTATCCCGATTCTGCTCCTTAATATGCATACTATTAATAATCTTCACCGCTTCAATCAAAAGCGAAGCATTAGGAATTGCAAAAACAGAATCCCTCATATACTCACTATAAAGAGAATCCTCACCACCCAAACTACGGAGAAAAGGGAAAACCTTATCCCTAACATGACCAATAATATCATCAGCTGAATAATTACTCCACTGTGACCAACGACAATCAGAACATTCCTCAAAAAGAGAAACAAAATCTTCACCAGTGAACTGAGCATTCTGCTCACGTGCCACATCCTCATCCTCCAGCTGCTTCATGAACAATAAATAAGACATCTGCTCAATAGCAACCAAAGGATTCGAAATTCCACCACTCCAAAACTTATCCCAAAGCTGATTAATCTTAATTTTCAACTCAAAATCTAACATACCAAATCTCCTTTAAAGGCCTTCTGTATGATGACGTTAAATAAATTATCAATGTGAACTTTAGAATCATTTTGGCAGACTTTAAGGGTCTCCATTTGCCGGACGATTTCTGCGAATTGATTTTGAAGGTTTAAAGGTGGAACAGGAACTATTAAATTGTTCAATTGCTTTTTACTTATGGCTTTAAAAGTACTCCCAGTACCAATTGATTCAATTTTATTTTCAATAAATTTGAAATACGCATATAAATACTCTAAATTAATTTTTTCATCACATCGTATAGCTGCTAGCCCACGACCAATACAACAATCAATATTTGATAAATTAACTGCACCAACCGGAGCTCTTACTGACATCAAGATATCTCCTAACTTTGCATATTTAGAAGGTTTATTCGTCCACTTTTTGACAACAGGATATCTATCTGTGAATTCTGATTTGCCTTGAAAAAATTCGATTCCTTCCTTAATTGTATTATAAGAATCTCCGGGAGGAGATTGCCCCATAATAATCTCTGAAATATTTTTAAGCTTTTTTATTTCCAGTTTTTTATTGCTATCTACACCAACAAACATCTTCAAGAAAACACTCCTCACATACTCAGTAGTCAATGCATCGGATTTTGCTCGAAATTCTTTCAGTTTATCAGTTTTTTCAAGGGTAACCACGATTTTCTGTTGGATTTCGATCGGTGGAAGTGGAATTTCTATTTTTTCTAATATGGATTTAGTTATTGCTTTAAAAGTGGATCCTGTTCCTAATTCTTCTATTTTAGGTTTTAAGTAATTCAATAAGTAAAAAAGATATTTATTATCTCCATTCACTAAATTAATAGATGCCAGTCCTCTGCCAATGCAATAATCTATATTTGCTATGTTAACATCGCCTACAGGCGCCCTTACTGAGATTAATATGGTACCTTTATTTGCTCTTCTCAATGGTTTATTTGTATATTTTATATGCTTTGGAGATAAGTTTCCAAATTCAGCTTTTCCTTGTAAAAAAGGCATTCCTTCCCCTTCTGTATTATATGATGATCCGGGGGGTGATTGACCCATCAATAATTCACATGAATCTTTAATTTTTTTGATTTTCCAATCCTTAGGTAAGTTTTCTTCTTTAATCATTTAAAAATAAAACCTCAATTTCGTAATAATTAGCACATTTTTATTTGGTTACACTTGTCTACTAGGGTTTTTAACTCGTCTAATGTGAAGTAGTCTAGTGGGTGTTCGTCTGCGAGTGGTGAGGTTGCGAAGTCTTCGATTTCAATATGTTTTCTTTCTGCGAATACTTTCTTTAATAACATTAGGAATTCAAGTTGTCTGGAGTTATAAGGGTTATCGCTAATTATATATTTGTTAAATCTTTCTTCAATCAATTCTTTAGGGTCTTTTTCCCTACTTAGACCTATTATCTCCCTTATGAATAGTAGGAAATCTTTTTTATGATATTTTTGTATGTTATTGATGCTGATTTCAGGTCGTAGGGCTGATAAACTCCTCTCTAATTCCATTAATTCATGGGATGTGATGCATTCACCATTTTTGATTTTCCGTGTGATTGGATTTTTATTAAGGAATTCTTTTAATTCTTTGTCTTCTTCAATCTCTTTTTCGAATTTATTACGGCTTATAACCCGGTCCGGTGCATCAATATTAATTATCTTCTTTCGGTTAGGTTCATAATATTTCATTAGGGGTGCTATTTTTTTAATTATGAATTCAACATCGTTGAATGTGAGATTTACCCAGAATTCGTCATCTAAAACTGTTATAATATTCATTCGATTCTCTTTTACTTCATTTAAATTATCCTTCTGTAGAATATTCTCTAAACGGTCTTGAATGAATTCCTTAGTTTTATTAATAGCATTAATCTTCCTTACCAATATAAATCCGAACAATTTTTCTGTTATATAGATGAATGATGAGATGTTAGGATGAGTGCCTTGATTAATAATCATTAAAGGTGATATATCAGTTGATAATTCCTTAATATGCTCATCCAGTGCGGATGGTTCACTTTTAAGTTCATTTATTAAATCAATTTTCTCTCTTACAATAAATGAATTTTCATCTAATGATTCCAGTGTATCCATGATTTTCTTAGTTATTATTTCTTTTTGGCTAATTGTAAGTTGTTTTTTTAATATTTGCACTCTTTGATCGAATATTTTTGTAATCACGTCTTTAGGCCAAGCTTTATCTTCAGCAGTATTAAACTCATGAAACTCAATATTGGAGTGCTCATCTGTTTTAAAGTCGAAAATCAGAAAATCTTTTTTATCACCATTTGGAAGCCATTGTTTATTTGTACATGCTTTTTCATTCCTTGTTCCTCTTCCAACCATCTGCCAAAATCTAATATGCGAAAAAACGGGTTTAATGAATATTAGATTACATATCTCGGGAATATCAACACCAGTATCTAGCATTCCCACTGAAAGCGCGATTCTGGGAAGAGAATTCGTCTTAAAACTCTTTACCTTATATTCTGCTCCGGGCATATTGGAAGTTATTACCTGAACTTCATTGTCAATGTTAGGGTATAGGTTTCCAAATAATTTTTTGACGCAATGTGCATGACGTTGACTGGCACAGAAGAATATAGATTTAGATGGTAATCCTTCATCAGATTTATAACAATGATTCACAAATTCACGAATTATAAGTTCATTTGTTTTATTATCCATGAATACTCGATCAAATTGTGATCCAGTAAATTTTATTAATTCAGGATCATATTCCTGTCTTATTAACTGTTCCTTCAAATCAGGAGTAAGTTTGCCACCCGAGATACCTGTGGATAGTACCTTAGTGCCTATTATTTCTGCTCGATATGGTACAAGAACACCGTCTCTAACAGCTTCATCATACGAATATTCCACGGTTGGCTCGCCATCCGGACAATCAAATAATTCGTATGTATTCCTTAATTCAATTTCACTAGGTGTTGCAGTTAGTCCAATTTTAATAGCATCAAAATATTTATTAAGTAAATTATTCCGGTCATAGATGGAGCGGTGAGCTTCATCAAACACGATTAAGTCAAAGAATCCAGGACTGAATCGTTCGAAAAATTTTTCTTGATTTCCCTGCATCAGTGTTTGGATGGTTGAGACGTAAAGTCTTCCTGTTGTTGTGAAATCGTCACGTAAATCTGCGACTGGTTCTTTAAAAAATTTCTTGAATCCATCTGATTTAGCCTGATTAACCAATGCTACTCTGTCTGCGATGAATAGGACATTACGTACTGTATTAGAATTAATGAGAAGATTAATAATGGCCATTGCAACGCGTGTTTTTCCAGTGCCGGTTGCCATCTGCACTAGGGCTTTTTTATTACCATNNATTACCATCTGCGAAATGTTCACTTAATTTCCTGACTATTTGAACACTCCTAGGCCTATCCACTATTCTGGAATCAATTTTAACGTCTTTAGGATTCCTCTTCTTTTTATGAAGCTCTTTACGTCTTCTAAGATCATCTTGTGAGAATGGACCGCTTACATTTCTTTCAATGCCATCCTCATCACTATAATGCCAAATTCTACCGTTAGTTAAAAAAAAAGATATTTTATAATTTAATTGTTCTTCAATATTTTTAATATAAGTTTTAGCTTGAATTTGCCATTCATTTTCATTTACAGAAAATTTTTTAGCTTCAATAATGGCTAGAACAGTGTAATCTTCGTCTAATAAAATATAATCGATAAATTCATCAATATCTTCAGTTTTCCCGTTGTTATAAGTGTATTTTTTTCTTTTGAAGTCTGACTTAACATGATTCACTTGTTCTTTAACATATTTCCTAAGCCAGCCTCTTTGCTCTAACGCGTGATCTATATACTTTTTACAGGTTTTTAATTCATCATTTAATCCTGCATCATCTGTATATTGATCCATATTAAAATTGAATGCTATCCATTTATTTATAATTACCCATTTTATTTTCCACTAGGGATGAAATCATATAAAAATTGAAATTGTTATAAGGAACTTAATGATTCCAAAAAAAGTTGTTTATTTAAGCTAAAAAAAACAGGTATTTAGATTTAAATTTTATACTTTTATTGTAAAATTTTTTGTAAGTTATTCAGAATAGAGTAAATGAGGATTTTTTTTATTGATCAAGATTTATCCCTAGAAAAAAAGGGTGGAGTTTTTATCCTCCGCCATCGCAAAGTTCGGAGCTCATGTCTATTTCTTCGAGTTTCTTTTTGATGCTTACTTCTTTTTTAACTTTTTCTTTGCCAGTTAATTCTTTTTCTTTGTGTTGAATTCGCTGGTATTCATGTTCATCGATCACTTCTAGAAACTGGCTGTTGTACCATAATTCAGTTGTATCCATTTTCGCCCAGGTTCCTTCATCATCGGTTCTAACGTTTATTATTCCACCAGCACTGCCAGTGCCCGTGTATCTTACATGAGAACCTATTTGAATGTTTTTAGTAGTGGTAGATGCTTCCATTTTTTTTAAATCCCCCTTCAGGTTCATTAACTAGTAATATATATATATATATTAATCGGTGTAAATAAATTTTTTTTTATATTATTTTTGGGGTTTAAAGTTTTAAAGTGGAAGTTTCTTGAGGTGTTTCCGGTCTTTTTTCTTCTTGTTCCTTTTCCCCGACTCCTTTTATTTCATCTTTTGAAACATTGAGGAGAATGTAATCTCCTATTTCATCTAT
>PMNN01000178.1:0-127 GCA_003161815.1 Methanobacterium sp.
CTTTGAAATTCATGGCTTGAGTTCCAGTAGCTAATAAATCTCCGAAAATCATTGAGGGTATTCCAGATTTTTGAGTATATTTTAAAATCGTGTTTTCGATTAGCTTGGAGCATCTACCACATGGATG